>JAKIWU010000060.1 GCA_022749905.1 Thermoplasmata archaeon | reverse complement strand
GCGGCGACCGGAGCGGCCGGGGGCGCTCGGGGAGTCGCCTGCGGAGCCCGCTGGGCCTGCGCGCGCGGCGCCGCTGCGCCGCCGCCTCCCTGGGGAGGCCGGGGCGCGCGAGGCGGTTGTGCCGTCACGCCCTCCTTCGGAGCGGTCATGCCGGCGCGGGAGCCTTGCGACTGTTGGAGCTGCCACTGGCTGAACGGTACGAACGACGGCTGGCGCTTCCACCAGCTCCAGAACTCGCCCTCCGAGTAGGTGTCGCCGAGCTCCCGCTTCGCGTCGGTGCGGAACCGCTCGACGAAGTCGGCGTATCCCTGGCGCTCGGGGTCGGTCCGCTCCTCGCCCGCGGAGCCCAGCAGCGTCGCAGCGCATTCCGGGCAGACCTTCGAGTTCGCGGGGATCGTGGAGGCGCAACGGCTGCATCGGACGAGGTCGGCCTCGAACGCCGCCCCGCACTTCGGGCAGGCGAGGGCCGTCTCGGGGATGAGCTGGCCGCATTCGCCGCATTCGACGAGCTTGCCGCGCGCCTGGCGCGCGAGCAGGAAGAGGGCGCCGAGCACGGCCACGACCGCGCCGGCGGCGATCGCGATCCAGAGCCAGACCGGGAGCCCGAGGAAGGTCTGCTGGTACCATGGCACGGGCGCTGGCGGGGCCGCCTGGGCGGCGATCGTGAAGCGCGCGGAGAAGTTCTCCCAGGTGGTCCGGGTGTTGTGGGAGACGCTGACGTCGATGCTGTACGTCCCGGAAGCGATCGTGTCCGGGATGAACAGGTTGACACTGAACGCGCCCGGGGCAACGCCCGTCTCGCCGAAGATGTACCGGCCGCCCGGGCCGACGGCGGAGACGTTGAGGATCGCCGAGCCGTTCCCGTAGTAGTTGACCGCCCCGCTCATCGTGTACGCTTGACCAGGGTGGAGAGCCCCGGTGGGAGGTACCGACGAGATGGCGATGAACGAGGGTTGGATGGTGATCGGGAGCGTGACGTTCGCGAGGCCCGTGCCCGGGCCCCACTGTACGATGACGTTGAGCTGGCCCTTGTTGGTGCCGGGCCGGTCGCCGACGGCGGACGCCTTCACGCTCCAGTTGAACGTGACGGTCTTGTGAGCACCGACGGCGAGGCTGCCGAGGGGTCCGGAGGTCGCGATCACGACCGGGGCCGCCGTCGCGGAGAGCTGGAACCAGACGGTGACGTTGAGGTGGGTGATGGTGCCGGCACCCGAGTTGGTGAGGTTCTCGATGATCGTGACGTTCTCGCCCTGGGCCACCGAGCCGTTCGTGTTCACCGTGCCCGAGACTACGACGACGGGCGTGCTCGGCGTTGCGGCGACCTTGAACGCGGGGAAGAAGTAGGTCCCCGTCACATCGGGGGCCGCGGCGTCGGCGCCGCTCGTCTGGGTGTGCGCAGGGTAGGCGGTGAGGGTCACGTACTGCCAGAGGGAGAGGGCCGTTGGGGCCGTGCTGGTCCAGACGCCGACGTGGTAGTCGCCGAAGAACTCCCCGTCGGGCAGGGTGCCCGACTGGAGATAGCTCGCGACCAGGAGTAGGTTGATGTTCCCCGTATTCGGATTCGATTGACCGTACGCCACGACGCCCTGGCTCGCACCGAGAGCGGTCGCGTAGTTCGCGAGATCCGGATCCGCCGCGGCGAGGGCGTTGAGCCCGTTCGCCGTCGTGTTGAACGCACCGCCGGCATAGGCGTAGTAAGCCGAAGCGACCGCGCCGGCGATCGGGAGGTTCTGGGCGCCGCGCGCCGGCAGGACGAGCCAGCGGTAGAGCGCCGCAGTGCTCGTGGCGTCCGGCACGACGATCGACTGGTGCGTGTAGTCTGTCGGAAGGGCCGAGGTGACCGAGATGTTCGCGAGGAAGGCGTGCGAGGAGCCGCTGAGAACGATCTTGGAGGAATTCCAAGGAGCGTAGGTGGGACCGGAGGGGAGACCGGGTGTGACCGCCCAATTGAGGTCGAAGGTCGAATCGGCGGCCGTCACGGTGCTGCCCGAGCCGACGGTCAGGTTGTACGACAGCGGGGCAGTATAGGTGACCGTCACGGTGTGGATCACGACCGCCGAGCCGTTCGTCGTCCCGAGTTGGACGAGCTTCTGTCCGCCGGCGAGGGCGCCGACGTAGGCGGGAACCCCGCCCGCGTTGATCGCGTTCACAGCACCTGAGGGGAGGGGTACGGTCACACTACCGGAGGCGCCGACGAAGTCGATGGTCGGCAGGGTCCAGGTCCCACCGTAGAGGAACGCCGTGTCGCTCGAGTGGGCCGTGCCAGCCTGGCTGAAGGCGAAGGTGACGTTCCCGCCGGTGATGCGGTCGTACGCTGTGGCGAGGGCGAGCGCGTCGGAGGTGCTGGACGGAAGGTTCAGGGCGATCTGGAGGGGGGAGGAGCTCGAGGAGATCGTCGCGGTGGGGGCTGCGGAGGTCGCCGGGATCCCGACAGGCTCTCCGGCGGTCGGCTTGCCGCGGAACGTGCCGTTTTCGGTGGACGCGAGAACGGACAGGCGGGCACCGTTCGTCACCCAGATGGAGGGGGCGTACCGAGTCGCGTTGTACAGGGCGAGGCCGGCCGCGGTCGAGTTCGGCCCCGGCGCGATCTTGGAGATCTGCGGGTTGGGCGTGATCGAGACGCGGTCGAGCCAGAGGTTCGCGCCGCTCCCGTTCACATAGATGCCGCCGGGGAAGGCGAGGCTCCCCGTGGTCATGGCGAAACTGCCGGAGACCGAGAGCGCGAGACTCGGGTAGGGGTCCAGCCTCTGGACGGTCGTGGTGATCGAGGAGTTGGTCAGGACGACCGTGCCAGCGTCCGCGAAGTGGAAGATGTGGCCGAGTCGGGCCGCGACCGAGCCGTTGTTGCCGATGAACTGCTCGAAGACGACCGTGGTGTTCTTGATGGTGAGATGGCCGCCCGCGAGGACGTTGATGTTCCCGCCGATGTCATAGGTGAGGTGACCCGAAGCGGGGGCGATGGTGATGTTGGCCCCCGAGGCGACGGTTAGGTCACCGCTCGTGGCGCTGGGGACGAGCGTAGCGTGGGAGGCGGCAGGGACCCCGATTCCGGAGTGGGGAGCCGGGAAGAGTGCGGGTCCGCTGCCATGCGACAGGAGGGCTGGGGTACCGAACAGGAGAAGGATGGCGAGGAGCCCGAATCCCAGGGCCACGGATGGTCGGAACCGGCGCGGTTTCGCTCCCGGCGTGGGCCAGGAGACTACTAGAGAGCGGGTCACGTCAGAAGATTTGGCGGCTTCGGGTATTAAAACTCCGCGGCGTTCGGGGGGACTCCTTTCCGAAGGAAACGTCCATACACCACGACGTTAGCGCCGCCGGAAGGACAGGCGACCGTAGGGGGGGTCCCGGCGAGCTTCCTCCCACGGTCCCCCCTGCCCAGACCTCGGCGGCTAGGGGATCGAAAGGACGACCTTGCCGAACCGCTCGTCGGACTCCATACGAGCGAGCGCCTCTCGGCCCTTCTCGAACGGAAAGACCCGATCGATGGTGGGTCGGAGGGAACCCGAAGCAAGGGCTCCCAGCATTCCTTCGAACTCGGCGCGGCCGGCCATCGTGCTGCCGCGGATCGAAGCTTGCCGCCAGAAGAGGGTGCGGAGGTCGATCTCCGCGAGAGGCCCGCTCGTCGCTCCGATCACCACGACGCGGCCTCCGCGCGCGACCGCCCGGACCGTTCGGGGGAGGGTGGCGCGACCCACCGAGTCGAAGATGACGTCGATTCCACGCTTCCCGCTCCAGCGCCAGAGCAGCTGGTCGATCGGCTCAGCCTCCGAGTACACCAGGACATCGCGTGCCCCTTCGGTTCGGGCACGCGCCGCGTGCGCCTCGCTTCGGGTCGCTACCACGACCCGGGCGCCGACACCTTGCGCGACTTGCAGCGCGGCGTTGGCGACCCCCCCGCTCGCCCCGATGATCGCGCACGACTCATCCGCGCGGAGCGCTCCGACGGTCCGGATCGCCCGCCACGCGGTCTGGAACACCAGGGGCGCCGCCGCAGCCTCCGGGAGCGACAGGCTCGGAGGCTTGGGGTAGACGTTCCGTCGGGGGACCACGACAAACTCCGTTGCCGTCCCCTGCGTATGCTCTCCAACGATCTGATAGCCCCGGCACAGTGCCTCCTCCCCGGCCCGACAGGCCTCGCACGTCCCGTCCCAGATCCCGGGGTTCAGGAGCACCGGGGTGCCAAGATCGAGATCCGCGACGTCGGGCCCGGTGCTCTCGACGATACCTGCTCCATCCGAGCCGAGCACGTGGGGCACCGCGACGGGAACCCCCGGGATCCCCGCGAGCGTGAACAGATCCAAACGGTTGAAGGCCGCCGCCTGGAGGCGGACCTGCACCTCCCCCGGCCCCGGGGTCGGGGTAGGGATGTCGACGAACTCGACGTGGTCGAGGCCACCGTGGGATCGAAAGCCGACGCCCCTCACTCCGGGTTCCCCGCGCGCGCATGCCAGCGCGATCGGTCCCCCTCGTCCTCGATCGCCAATCCAGCCAACCCTAGCGCATCCCGGATCCGATCGGCCTCCGCGAAGTCTCCGCGAGCGCGGGCGCGCGCCCGTGCTTCGAGGGCTACGGCCACCACCCGGCCCAGAAGTTCCCCCCCGGGAAGGCTGTCGTCCGTCCGGAACAGGCCGAGGACCTCGTGGCCCCACCGATACGGCGCTCCGAGGGCGGCGAGGGCGCTCCCCGAGAGGCTCTCGACGTGGGGGATCCAGTCGGCCATCGCCTTCGACCAGCCGAACAAGAGCGCGATCGCCTCCCGGGTATTGAAGTCGGTGGCCATCGCCTCGTCGAGCTTCTCGACGCAGCTGCTCGCGGCACGCGCGGCATCCGGCGGAAGATCGCGCCCCGACCGCTCGAGTCCGTCCCGAGCCAGGATCTCGGAGATCCGATCGAACGGTCCGGCGAGGCGCTCGTACGCGACCTTCGCCTCCTCGAGGCTCTTGCCGCCGACGAAGTCGAGCGGGCTCCGGTAGTGGGCATTGAGGTAGTAGAAGCGGACCGCCATGGGTCCGAAGGTGCCGATCCCGTCCTGCAGCAGAACGCTGTTGCCGAGCGACTTCGACATCTTCTCTCCGGCGATGCTCACGAGACCGGCGTGCATCCAGAAGTTGACGAGCGGGGCCTCCCCGGTCGCCGCTTCCGCCTGGGCGATCTCGGCCTCGTGGTGCGGGAACTTGAGGTCGAGACCGCCCCCGTGGATGTCGTACCGTGGTCCGAAGAGCCGGACGGTGATCGCCGTATCCTCGATGTGCCAGCCCGGTCGACCGGGACCCCAGGGGGAGTCCCAGGACGGTTCGCCGGGACGCGCCGCCTTCCAAAGGACGAAGTCCTCCGGAGCCCGTTTGCCCGGCTCCACGTCCGCGCGCGAGCCTGGTCGGAGCTCCTCGACCTTCTGGCCCGAGAGCCGTCCGTAGCGATCGAACTTCGCGACCTCGTAGTACACGGACCCCGAAGCGGGGTAGGCGAACCCTCGCTCGACGAGGCTCTGGATCTGGTGGACGATCTCCGGGATGAAGTCGGTGGCGTGGGGATAGTAGTTCACCGACGTGACGCCGAGCTCCCGCATCGCGAGGGTCCAAGCGAGGAAGTGGCGGTCGGCGAGCACGAGGGGATTCGTCCCCGACTCGGCCCCGCGAGCGATGAGACGGTCGTCGATGTTCGTGACGTTCTGGACGTAGAACGGTCGGTACCCCCAACGTGTGAGCGCTCGGGCGACCGAGTCGAAGACGACCCCGATGCGTCCGTGGCCGATGTGCGCGTCGTCGTACGGGGTGAGACCACAGACGAAGAGCCCCACCTTCGGGGGCACCAGCGGGACGAAGAGCCGCGTTTCCCGGCTCAGCGTATCATAGACGGTGAACCTCCGCACGAGCCTACACCCCGGCGAGGGCCGTTCGCACGTCGTCCGCCAGGTCGGCGGGGTCCTCGATCCCGCAGGAGAAGCGCAGGAGGCCGTCGGTGATCCCGTGCGCCGCGCGATCGGCCTTCGGAAGGGAGGCTTGGGTCATGAGGGCCGGATGCTCGACGAGGGACTCGACGCCGCCGAGACTTTCGGCGAGGGTGAAGAGCTTCACCCGTCGCAGGAACCGACGCGCGGCAGGGACCCCTCCCCGGAGCTCCGCACTCAGCATCCCGCCGAACCCGGACATCTGCCGACGCGCGAGGCGGTGCTGCGGGTGGCTCGCGAGCCCGGGGTAATGGACCGCGCGCACCTTGCGGTGCGTCGCGAGGACTTCCGCGACGGCCCGCGCCGCTTCGCCATGCGCGCGCATCCGAAGCTCGAGGGTCCGGATGCCGCGCAGGACGAGGAAGCAGTCGAACGGGCTCGGCACGGCGCCGACCGCGTTCTGCAGCCATCGCATCCGCTCGCCGAGCCTCTTCTGGGCGAGCACGAGGGCCCCTCCGATCACGTCGGAGTGCCCACTGAGGTACTTCGTCGTCGAATGGAGGACGACGTCCGCGCCACAGTCGAGGGGTCGCTGGAGGGCGGGGGAGGCGAAGGTGTTGTCGACGGCGAGGAGCCCGCGACCGCGATGGGCTGCGCGGGCGAGCGCGCGAAGATCGACGAGTTTCATCAGCGGATTCGTCGGGCTCTCGACGAAGACAAGGTCCGCCGGTTCGGCGAGGGCGCGCTCGACGGCGAGCGGGGTGGTGAGGTCGGCAAACTCGACCTCGAGCCCGAACTGGCGGCGGTGGTGGTCGAGGAGCCGCCACGTCCCACCGTACAGATCGTCCATCGCAACGACGCGGCTTCCGGCGGGGAACTGTTCGAGGAGCGTGGTCAGTGCTCCGAGACCGGAGGAGAAGGCGAGCCCCGTGCGTCCGTGCTCGATCTCGGCGAGCGCGCGCTCGAGCACGGTGCGCGTCGGGTTCGCCGATCGTCCGTAGACGTATCCGCGGTTGCGATTCGGGGCGAGCTGCGCGAAGGTGCTCGAGAGGTGGATCGGGGGATTGACCGCGCCGGTCGCACGATCGGCGCCGCCGCCGGCGTGGACGAACTGGGTCCTAGATCGCATGCGGACCCTCGGGCGGAGCGAGAAAGGCGAGGAGATCATGACGCGTAAGGACGCCGATCGGCGGGCCGCGCTCCCCGTCGCGCACGAGCACGGGACGGCCCTCCCGGAGCTTCCGGAAGACGTCGCCGACGGGGGCCGCGGCATCGACCTCGGGGAACGGCGGTCCGAGGAGGGTCGAGACCGAGCGGTCGAGGATCGTGCTGTCCTCGAGCGCCCGCCGCAGGATCTCCTCCTCCTGGATGCTGCCTTGGTTCTCGGATCCTGAGAGGACCGGCGCGCTCGTGATCTGGTGGGACGCCAAAACGGCGAGGGCGTCTCGGACGACGGTCTGCGGCTCGACCGAGATGATCGCGGGAACCCCGGCTTTCAGGCTCAACAGGGTTCGGGCTGAGCCGACCTCCTCGGTGAGGCCCTTCTCCCTCAGCCACTCGTCGGAGTAGAACGTGGAGAGATACCGGTCCCCGGAATCGGGGAGGACGACCACGACCGTCGAGTCCGCCGGGACCGGATTCCCGTCGAGCCACCGGAGCGCCCCCACCACGGCCGCGCCCGAGGAGCCGCCCGAGAACAATCCCTCTTCTCGGGCGAGCCTTCGCGCCATCGCGAACGATTCTCGGTCCCCGACCTCGACGAACTCGTCGATGAACTCGTAGTGGATGGTCTTGGGGACCATGTCCTCGCCGATGCCCTCGACCAGGTACGGATGCGCCGGCACGAGTTGCTTCGTCCGGAAGAACGGGCCGAGGACCGAACCTCGTGGGTCTACGGCGACGATGCGGACGCCCGCACGGTGCTCCTTGAAGTAGCGTCCGATGCCGCTCAGGGTCCCACCCGTCCCCACGGTCGCCACCACGGCCGAGAGCGTGGGCCCAGCGTCGCGCTCGATCTCCGGCGCGGTGGTGCGGTAGTGCGCCTCCGGATTTTGTTGGTTCTCGTACTGGTTCGCGTAGAACG
>JAKIWU010000006.1 GCA_022749905.1 Thermoplasmata archaeon | reverse complement strand
TGACCGCGATCAACGCGGCCGTTCTTGTGGGCGCGTCCTACTTTCTGAATCCCTTCGCGTTCCTCCTGTCTCCCGTAGCCCTCGCGCTGATCCTGGGGTACAGTTACTCGAAGCGCGCCGGCTGGGGGACCACCGTATTTCTCGGGCTCGTCCAGGCGATCACCCCGGCTGCGGCGTTCATCGCTGTCCTCGGAACACTACCCTGGGTCGCCCTTCCAGCCATTCTCGGGATGCTGGCTTGGGGCACAGCCTTCGAGGTCGTCCACAGTCTCGGGGACATGGAGCCCGACCGCAAGGCGGGGCTTTCGACCATCCCCGTTCGCTTCGGTGCGCGCTCGTCGAGCCAGGTCCTCCCGTTGCTCCACCTCATTGCCCTTGCCGGATTCGCCGTCACGGGCCTAGCCCTCGGGCTCTCGCTGGTCTATCTGGTCGCGCTCGGAATTCTCGGGATCCTCACGGCGTGGGTCGACCTCCTCGTGCTGCGCGATCCCCGAGCAACCGTCCTGCCGTTTCGCCTCAACATGGCTCTGGGGGGGACGTTCCTCCTGGCGACGATCCTCGGCGTCTACCTCACTTCGACGATCCCGATCCCCTGACGAGCGATCGCAGGGAGGGAGCGCGACGCGATCCCGCGCGTCCGATGCTCTCGGGAAGGCGCCCGCATCCCGCTTCTCCTGAGCTACCGTCCTCATATTCTTCCGCATCCAAGGCGCGAGCTGGAACCAGCACCCTCGCATGCCGCGCACCGCTGACGCCCTCGATGGACTCTCGATCCTAGGCACCGCCAAGGTTGGCCCGCTCGCGTTCTCGGTCCCCACCCTCCTTCAAGCCGGAACTACCGGCGGGACCAAGGGCGATGGTCCCCAAGGGCCGACGCTCGCGGAGACTGCTTCCACGCGATCGGACTTCCGATCCCTCCGCATCGGGGATGGAGTTTCGACCGTCTCCCTCGAGTTCCCGATACCCGCGGCAGAGGTTCAATCGGTCGCGGGTGGCGGCTCGAAGCTCGCCGACGGATGGTGGCTCCTGCACTGGCCCGTCTCGGAGGTGGGCTGGGAAGAGATCCTCCAGGGTCGGCCCGAGGGAATCGTACTCTCCAACGCGCGCACGCTCTTTTCCGAAGGGGAACCGTTGATCCGAGCGCTCCTCGAGATCCGAACGCGACTTGGTGCTGGACCCCTCCTGTGGGCTCCGCGGGTCGCGCTCCCGCACCGCCTCGCTCTCCTAGCGTTTCTCGGATTGGACCTCCTCGACTCGACCGAAGCGCTCTGGCGGTCCGCGTCCGGGGAGTTTCTCAGCGCTGAGCTCGGGGCGATCGACGCGGAGCTCGTGAGGACGGAACGTCTCTGCGAGTGTCCCGCCTGCACCGCAGGCGAGGAGCTCGCCTCGGGCCGCCACGCGCAGTGGGCGCTCGGCAAGGAGCTCCGCCTCGTCCGCACCGCGATCCGGGCGGGGCATCTTCGGGACGTGGTCGAGTCACGCCTGCCCGCGGAGCCGTCGTCGGCGGAATTCCTGCGCTACGCAGATCGGATGCTCGGGGACCTGCTGGATGAGCGGACGCCGGTCACGGGAGGATCGCAGCATCGATACGTCCTGCGCGAATCGCATCGGAGACCCGAGGTGCGGAGGTATCGCGCCCGCTTGCTCGACCGCTACCGCCCGCCGCCGTCGAAGAAGGTGCTGCTCCTCGTGCCGTGCTCGAAGACGAAGCCCTACCGACAGTCGCGATCCCACCGGAAGATCGCCAGAGCTCTCGAAGGGATCCCGAATCTCTCGCGGCTCGAAATCGCGTCGGTCACCTCCCCGCTCGGGATCGTCCCGCGCGAGCTCGAGGACGTTCCGCCGTGCCGTCACTACGACATTCCGGTCACCGGAGAATGGGACGAGGAGGAGCGGGCCGCCGTCGAGCGAGCCGTGGCCCACCTTCTCGCGAGTCACGCCTTTCAGTCGGTCCTCGTACACCTCGATCCCCAGGAGTACGCGTTCCTTCGGTCATCGCTGAAACCGGCGGTTGCGACCGAGTGGACAATGGCCGACGAACAGACGACGGGGGCCAACAACCTTCGCGGGTTGCGAGCCGCGGCTGCGCGGGCCCTCGAGAGGTTGGAGGGCACCGTCGGAGGCGTCCTCGGGGTGGTTCGGGAGGAGCTAGAATCGGTCGCCCGGTTCCAATTTGGAACAGAGGCCGCCGAGCTATTGTTCGCAGCACCGATTCGGCTCCAGGGCCGCCCGTGGTTCCAGAGGCTGACGGACGGCCACGGGAAGGATCTCGCGACGTTGAGGGAGGAACGAGGTCTCTTTCATCTGACCATGGCCGGCGCGACTCGCGTCCACCCCGCGCATCCCCTGGAGGTCGAGATCTTGCCGCAGGTTCCCCTGCTCGGAGACATCTTCGTTCCGGGAGTCGCCCGTGCCGACCGAAGCATCCGTGCGGGGGATGCGGTGTTGGTGGTGCGGAACGGCGAGCTCCTCGCCACGGGCGAGGCGGCCCTTCCCGGCCCGTTGATGCGGGAGTTGGCCCGCGGGGTCGCGGTTCGGATCCGCCATCGGTTGCCCTCGCTCGCTCGGGAAGCGAACCGACAGACCCAAGACGCGGCCCCCCTCCCCCCTCCTGGGCCGGTGGTCTAGCGGTTAGGACGTCGCGCTTACAACGCGGAGATCGACGGTTCAAATCCGTCCCGGCCCATTCCCCAAGCGGGACCACCCGTGGGGGAGCGAGACCGGTTGACGACCGCCACGAAGAGCGAGGGTCGTTGCATGTCTGGAAAACGACTAATCCCCTGCCGGACGTGGCTCGTCCGCTCCCATGAAGACCAAATTCATCTACACAGGCATCCGCGTAAAGGACCTCGACGCTTCCGTCAAGTTCTACACCCACGTCCTCGGGATGAAGGAGCGCGGTCGCACCACGCTGACGGCGTCGAAGGGAATCGTCGTGGACCTCGTCTCCGAGGACGATGAGGGACCCGCGCTCGAACTCAACTACTACGAGAAGGGGAGCCGGTTCGACGCGACGTACCAGGCGGGAGAGGCGCTCGACCACCTCGCCTTCGCGGTCCCGGACCTCAATGCGGCGCTTGCCGAAGCGAAGAACGGCGGCCACCCCGTCGTCCTCGAGATGAAGCAACCCGGTAGCCGTTACGCGTACATCGAGGACCCGAACGGGATCTGGATCGAAATCTGCCAGGCCTCCTGAGGCCGAGTCGATCCAGCCTCCTCTAACGGGGCGTGTTGGCCCACCTGTGAGCGAGGCTCATCCCCTTCAGTCAACATAGGGTCCACACCCGTCCGCACTCGGCGGGCTCCGGTACGATGCTTCCAACGCGGCGCAATGACGGCGGGCCGCCGATGCAGTCCGCGGAGGTCATCACCTCGTGGAAGCCCACACCGTCCACGCACGCGATCCGCCTACGCAAGCCGGAGTCGTTCCGGTTCCGAGCGACCCAGTTCACGTTCCTGGGGCTCCCGACCTCCGAGGGCCCGGCGTGGCGTCCCATGTCCCTCGCTACGAGTCCGACCCGCGAACACCTCGAGTACGCAGTCCGCGTCTCGACGTCTGCGTTCAAACAGGCGTTCTCGGAGCTTCGTCCTGGGGACAGCGCCTGGGTGCGCGGACCATTCGGCGAGTTCTTCCTGAACGAGCAGCGACCCGCCGTTCTGATCGCAGGGGGGATCGGCATCACGCCCCTCAAGGGGATGGCGGAATTCGCGGCCGACCGGGGGTTGGGGATCCCGGTCCGCCTCCTCTACAGCAGCCGCTCGGAGGCGGAGATCGCCTACCGGGACGAACTCGAGACTCTGGCGCGGCAGAACCCACGCTTCAGGATCCAGCTCACCGTTACGGGGATGGCCTCCGGCGCGTGGGACGGCGAGACGGGGCGGATCTCCTCGAGGATGGTGAAGGCGCTCGTCGCCGATCTCGAGAACCCGATGTACTACGTGTGTGGAACACCGCAGTTCGTCGAGGACCAGCTGGGCCTGCTGGCGCGGATGGGAGTGTCCGAAGCGGATCTCGACTGGGAAGGATTCCGGGGGTACTGATCGAACCCACGCGTGCGAGACCGCACCTCCCTCCGTCCCAGCGGATCTTGGGCAGAGATAAGGCTCGGGGTGGAATGGCCCGCCATCGATGAGGATCGCACTGAAGCTCAAGCGGTGGCTCACCGGACCCGATTCCGATCCGAGCGTCCGAGCGCGCTTTTGGACCGAGGTGGAGGGACGATCACCCGACGACCCGCAGGTGCGAGAGGCCCTCCGCAGGATCGGGAAGGAAGGTTGGGCGGCCTCGATCCTGAGCCAACAGCTCCGGGAAGGACAGTGGGTCACCCCGGGCTCGTCCGCTGGGGAGCTGTATCGACCCAAGTACAGCACCACAAACTGGCTCGCGATCGTGCTGGCCGACCTCGGGATGACCCGGGCCGACCCGCGCATTCGCCGCGCGGCGGAGCTCTTGCTGAAGCGCTGGAGTTCCCGGGGTGGAGACCTCAGCGGAACGACGGGGGAGATCTGCGTCACGGGGAATGCCGTGCGGACGCTGGTTCGATTCGGCTACCTCGAGCACCCCGTGGTGGCCCGGTCGATCGCGTGGATCGTGCGCACGCAGAAGCACGATGGCGGATGGCACTGCTTCCGGTCGCGCTCGGGCACGCTCGACGGCTGGGAGGGACTCGCCGCCCTTGCGGAGATCCCTCGGGAGGCACGGAGCGCGGCAGTGCTTCGGTCGATCGAGAGGGGCGCCGAGTTCTATCTCGGGCGTCGTCTCATGCGCGAGGGTCCGGTTCGCTACCAGCCCTGGTTCCGCATCCACTATCCCAATCACTACTACTACGACCTCCTCGTGGGCCTCAGGATCTTGACTCGCCTGGGCTACGGCGCCGATTCCCGACTAGCCCCTGCCCTGCGGTGGCTGCGGTCCAAGCGGAGGCGCGACGGACGCTGGGCGCTCGACGCTGCCCATCCGGATCTCGACCTGAAGCTCTCGGGCTACGGGTTGCGCGGAATCGTATACCCCATGCTGATCGAGCAGCTCCACGAACCGAGTCGGTGGGCGACCGTCGAGGCTCTGAGCGTCCTTGCACGCGCCGGGCAAGGCTGAACGCGAACGGACCCCGGTGAGGGTCCGATCCAGCACCCAGAGCGCGCAGGGATGCGCGCTCCTCTCAGCCGCGAAGGACGGCCCCCCGGCGAACCTAGATAACCCTCGCGCGTATCGCTCGGAGCGGACACCGATCGAATCGGGTCCGATCTGAGGGAATAAACATGCCAGCAGGACCGAAATTCGTGACCCTGATCCCGATCCAGAACATGAGCCGCGCGATCAAGTTCTATACGAAGACCCTCGGCGGTCGTGTCACCGAGCGCGCGCGCGGACCGATGAAGGACTTTTGGGCAGCGGGCCGGATCGGAGGCGCCGACATCTGGTTCGTCAACCCGGGCCAGCGCGAGAAGCGGAAGCTCGCCTACACGACCTTCCTTGTGAAGGACATCAAGCGGTACGTCCGGAAACTGAAGACCGCCGGGGTACGGTTCGAGAAGGCGGAACGCATGGGCAAGGACACCAAGATCGACGGGCCGATCGCGTTCGATACCTGGGGTGCCTCAGCGTTCTTCAAGGACACGGAGGGGAATCTCCTGATGGCCTGGCAGAATTTCCCCCCGATGTAGAGGTCGGGACTTCGTCCCTCGATTCGTCGGCGGCTCGGTGCACCCGACGGATCGACGCCGGCGAGCGAGTAGGGGCCGCTCCCTCCTGAGAACCCTCGTCAGCCCGGCGAGGTCTTCCCTTGGGATTCCCGATCGGAGGCAATGACCTCCGCGATCGAGGGAGCGCCGGCCTGCCGCGCGAGAAGCTCCACGGTGTCTCCAGCCCCGATGGTCCCATCCCGAACGGCTCCAAGGTAGAATCCGAACCGCCGTGCCTCCTCGAAGCGCTGGATCATGTCGGCCCTGCCGAACGCAGCGTTCATCTTGAAGCACGGCCACCGCGGTTGGGTCACGACGAATTCGGCGGACCCGATCCGGACCGCATCCCCAACGTGGGCTTCGTCCTCGGACCATCCTTCGGCTGTCAGGTTCTCCCCGAACGATCCCCAAGGAAGGTCCGGCTGTCGGAGGGCGGACTTCCAGAACGGGTAGTGCTCGGAGGGGTAGACGTAGACCGACTTCCGGGGTCCTCCGTGGCCCTGTCGGTTCGCCTGCTCGTCCCCTACGAGGCTCGTCCCCCGGAGGTGGATGGACCCGTCCACCGTCCGCTTCCGAAACGCCGTCTCCACAGTCTGTCCCTCCCAGGGGATCCGGGCGATGGGCCCGACGTTCACGGAAAGAACCCGCACGTGACGGTGGACGAGCGAAGGCGGAAAAGAATTCCGGAATGCCCAGGCGTAGGGGGGTTCGCGAGCCAAGCGCCGGGAGACTCGGTCCCGTGGCGGACGTTCCTGGTCGTCGCCCTTTAGGGAAGACTCGAAGACCGGCACTATGCGTCGAGGGGGGCTGGCAGTCGGTGCCGACGACCTCCCCGAGGCGACGGTAGCGCCTAGGGTGCGCCGGAGGATCGCGCGGCCGGTGAACGAGGGAGACCGTCGCTCGCCCGTCGTCGAGATGCGGCAGGCTTATCGCCGAAGCCCCTTCTCCGAGCGCTCGGTCTCGGGAGCGAATATGTCGCAGGGTTCCAACGCATCGTGTCGCGCCGTGGCGTCGAGCGATACCCACCGCCCTAGGAAACTTGGCCTGCTCGTATTCCTCGGGCTCCTCCTCTGCGCCGTTCCGGTCCTTACCGCCCTCGATTCACACGCCGCTGGGATCCGTGGCGCTCCGGCGCCGCTGGCGGGGCTATCCAAGGCGATCGGATCCGGTCCGCTCCAGCCACTGGCTACCCATGGCCCAAGCGCCTTCTTCCGTGCCACGCCGATTCCCTCCGCCTCGTCAGGCTTCCAGGTCTTCCGGGCTATCGGCGCAGGCGTCAACCCGTGGTCCACGGCCTACGATTCCGCGAAGGGCGAGATGTACATCGCGAACTCCCAGAGCGGCAACGTGAGCGTGTACTCGAACTCGCTCGGCCGCATCGTCACGAACATCCCCATCGGGGGCGCTCCGGCCTACATCGCTTACGACAGCGGGAAAGGCGAGATGTTCGTGTCCTCCGACCGAAACGTCACGGTGATCTCGGACGCTACCAACACCGTCGCGGCGACGATCCTTGTGCACGGAGCCCCCACGGGGCTCGCGTACGACTCGGCGAAGGGCGAGGTGTACGTTGCGAACTACATTACGAATGTCGTGAGCGTGATCTCCGACACCAACAACACGGTGACGACCACGATCCCGATCCACAACGGAACGAACGTCGTCTATGATGCGGGGATCAGCGAGGTGTTCGCCACGAGCCTCCCGGTCACGGCGACTCCAGGAACCGTCGCGATCATTTCGGACACCACCCACCGCGCGGTCGGGAGCGTGCTGGTCGGCATCGAGCCGTTCGGCCTTGCGTATGACTCCACCACCGCCCGGGTCTATGTCGCGAACTTCGGCTCTGCGAACGTCAGTGTCATTTCCGACGTCACGAACACGCTCGTGACGAGCATCCCAGTGGGGAACGGTCCGTACGGCGCCGCCTATGACCCGCACTCCGGCGATGTCTTCGTCGCGAACGGGAACAGCGACAATGTGAGCGTCATCTCCGGCGCGACGAACACGGTCGTGCAGTCCGTCGGCAACTACGTCGGCTCCGGGGCCACGGGCGTGACCTACGACCCCGGGATCGACGCGATCTTCATCGCGGATCAGAATCTGAACGTGGTCGCCATGATCATCGAAGGCTACAATGTGCTCTTCTCGGAGTCCGGGCTTCCCGGCGGCACCTCCTGGACCTTCTCCTACTCGGGGACGAGCGCCTATGGCCCAACCAACGTCTCCGTCGCCAGCACGATGTCTAGCTTCCTGACTCGTCTCCCGAACGGCTCGTATGCGTTCACCATCAACCCCGTCGCGAACTTCCTCGCGAGCCCCGCGAGGGGCTCATTCAACGTCGCCGGAGCGGCGGTCACCGTGGCAATCACGTTCAGCGAACTCTTTCCGGTCACGTTCCGTGAGATGGGGCTCGCCGCCGGCACCGACTGGTCCGTGCGATTCAACGGGACCTCGAACCACTCGACCACGAACTCGATCGGGTTCACGGCGACGAACGGGAGCTACCCGTACGTTCTCGGGACGCTCAGTGGGTACCGGGGCGCGCCCTCCGCGGGCACGGTCGTCGTGATCGGCGCGCCGCGGACCGTATCGATCACGTTCAACGCCACCTACGCGATTACGTTCACCGAAACGGGCCTCGCCAGCGGGACGAACTGGTCCGTCACCGTCGGGGGGTCGACGTCGTTCTCGTTGACGACCTCGATCGCCCTCGTCGAGGTGAACGGGACGTACCCCTACACGCTGGGCGCGGTGCCAGGCTGGACCACCGCGAGCTACGCCGGTGCGGTCACCGTGAGCGGCGCGGCCGCTTCGAAGGTCATCGCCTGGGCCCAGTCGACCTATACCGTCACCTTCGCGGAGACAGGACTCCCGATCGGAACGAGCTGGTCCGTGACCCTCAACAGCGTGACGGTCTCGGGCGTCGGCGACCTCGCCTTCCCCGGCGTGGCGAACGGGACCTACACCTACACCGTGGGTGGGATCACCGGATTCACTCCGAGCCCCGCCACTGGATCGGTGAAGGTTTCGGGACCCTCCTCTCCGATCGCGATCGTCTTCCAGCCCTCCAGTTCGTCGTCGACCGGATCGACCTTTCTCGGGTTGCCGGCCACGGAGGGGTATGCCCTCGTCGGCGCGATCATCCTCGTCGTCGTGATCGCAGGGGTTGCGCTCGCGCTCCGCGGCCGGGGTCCCAAGGCGCCCCCGCCGTCGCCACCGGCCGCCTCGACGGCTCCGCCTTCGGAGACCCCGCCCCCCGCGTCCCCGTAGGGACGGCCCGCCCCCTCGTGCCGCCTCCGCGGTTCCTGCGCCGTAGCGTCGAGATGGAAGGAACGCGAGGCGTCGAACGTCGCCCCGCGACCCCCTCGGGCAAGGAAGAAATAGAGTCTCGACACGTTCGTGAGCGTGGACCTTTTCGTCGTCTTCCTCTCGGCGCTCCTCGCGGGCCTCTCGGCCATCCTGACGTCGATCGCGCTCGCGGCCGCTTCGCGCTACCGGGACGGACGGCTCGGCTCGGTCGCGGCGGCGCTCGTTCTCTTCACCCTCCTCGGCGCCCTCTCCCTCCTCCACGAGCTCTCCCCCCTCTACGGCGGGGGATTCGAGGTGGACCCGATCCCGCTCATCCTCGCCGTGGGGGCCGTCGCGCTCCTCTACGTCTCGCTCGTCCGACGCCGTGCGCCTCCGGAGTCGGGGAAGCATGGATGACCTCCTCGAACAGCCGACGCGGCGCCGCATCTACGAGGTCGTCGGGACGAACCCGGGGTCGAGCGCCCGGGACATCCAGCGCCTCGCCGGGCTCGCCTGGGGCGAGACCGCCTACCACCTCGACCAACTGACCCGGGGGGGCGCCGTCCGCCGGGAGCGTGGCGGCCGTCGCGATTTCTACTTCCAGCTCGCGATCGACTGGGAGGATCGCCAGCTGCTACGGTCCCTGCGGAGTTCGGCGCAACGCCGGATCCTCCTCACGCTCGTGACACGTCCGAACCTTGGCGTCGCCGAGCTCTGCGAGGAGACCGGCCTCAGCGCGTCGACCACCTCCTTCCACCTTCGCGAGCTCCTCGCGATCCACGCGGTGGAGATCGCCCGACACGGGAACCTCCGACGGTTCCGCACGCTCAAACCGGAGCGGCTCACCCAACTCTTCGAGGCCTACCGGGAGTCGTTCCAAGATCGCCTCGTCGACCGGTTCGTGGAGACGTGGAGCTCCCTCCTGCGATGAGCGGAGGTGACGGGACGTGCGCCGCGCGAGAGGGCCACGCACCAACCGATACGGAGCTTGCGCCAAAACCCATCTTGCCCCGCCGGAGGGTTGACTCGTATCCGATGGGCTTCCGGGGTAGCGGGTTGACGCCGACCCGATTCGCAATCGTTGGGCTGGCCGTGGCTCTGCTCGTCGCGGTGCCCTCCTTCCCGGCGATCCGATCGATCGCATCCGCTTCCTCGAGCGGGCACGCTTCCGCCGGACTCGCGACGGACTCCGTGCTCCCGAGCTGGGACAATGGCTTGATCCGCCTCTCCTTCCCCGGGCCCCTCCCGTCCTTCTCCGTAACCTCCGACCAAGACGCGCGGGTCACCTCCGCGCACACGCTCGTCCGGGTCGTCGAGCTTCGGGCGAACGGCACTGTGAGCGCCTCGGCGCCGTTCGTGGGCCCGAACGTCACCTCGACCCTTGCCTCGGCACCGTACCTCGGCGGGAGCGAGATCTGGCTCAACGCCTCCCTCCCCGTTGCACACGCGCAGGGAACGTGGGGGTTGGGCGACGAGGTACTCGAGGAGGGGATCTCCACCCGGGTGGCACAGATCACGCTGACCTTCTTCGTCAACAGCTCCGCCGCGCCCGACGCGGACTCGGTCCGCTTCCAAGTCTCGATGACGCAGTGGCCGTGGGCCAACGTCACCGATCTCTTGGGCCTCGAGATCGCCACGACAGCGGCTCCCTCCACGACCCTCGCGGACGGAACGACGCTCACGTCGCTCGAGGAGCTTGCCAATACGACGGGACACGTCGTGGCAACCCTCTCCTGGTCCTCTCTCGCCTCGGTGGGCTACACGGGCGGATCGGGCACCACGAGCCTGGTCGGCTCGGCCCGCACCATCGACCCGACGATGGTCACGTCGACGGTCCGGCTCCAGTTCGCAGCCGTCCCGGGCGGCTACTCGCACCTCGAGTACGATCCCTGGGTCGATCTCAACCCGACGGCATTCCGGATCGCCCCTCTTCCTGCGCTTACCCTCACCGAGCCAGCGCTCGTCGTGATCGCCGCCGCCGCGTCGATCGCCGGGCTCCTCGCGGTCGTCGCCTACCGAGCGCGCTCGAACCCTCCCCGGGCGCGGGGTGCGGCCGCAACGAGCGCGCCGCGTCGCTAGACTGAAGGGCTCACGAACGAACCTGGCGACGGCGCGCCCTTCGGCTCATCGAGCCATCGACCCGCGAGGCTCGGCGAAGCGGCGAGAGCGAGAGCGAACGCCGAGAGGAGCAGGTGCTGGAAGAGCCAGTGAAAGACGAGCGCCGGCCCCACGGGAACATCGGGAGGGATCGCGCCCCACGAGGGAGCAAGGCCGAGGTACCCGGCGAGCTCGTTGAGGAGCCCTCCGAGCCCGAGGTGGGTGAGCGCGGGGGGCACCCAGACGCCCCAGGTGAGCGCTCCGAGAGCGAGAAAGGTCCGAGAGCCGAGGCGCGTGACCCGTCGCGATCCTGCCGAGAAGAACCGCGCGAGCTCGCGAGGGAAGAGCGCAGCAGCGATGGCGGTCAGAGAGAGGACCTGGTGCTCGAACCCCCAATGGTACCACGTGGCCGCCGACGCGGTCCAAGGGTTCACGTCGCCCCACTCGACGAACATCGCCATCGACCAGGTCGTACCCGCGATGAGCAACGCGAGCCGCAAGGACGCTGCACCGAGGAATCTCGGATCGCGGAGGTCCGCAAGACCCCGACCCGGCGCAGCGAGCCTCAGGGTCCGTTCCTGCGCGAGCAGGCTCACGTAGACGACGGCAAGCTGGAAGACCGGGAGGTACCAATTGACGGTGAACAGGTGGGCGACCGTGGTGCCGCTCGCGGCCGCGACGAGGGCAAGCCCCGTCGCGGAGCTGCAGCTCGTGCAGCAGCAGGCGCCGAGCGTCGCGAGCGACGCGACGCCGGGACCGGCCCCCGCCGCGATGCCGGCGATCTCCGTCGCCCCCCGTCCGGATGCGCGGGCCCGGAGCCACTGGATCACGATCTCGAGCCCCACGGCGGCGCCGATGCCGGCTCCGATCCCGACGAGCAGCATCGCGACCGTAGGAAGCCACGGAAGCTGCACGTACCCCCAGGGCTGGGCGATCAGGATCTCGGGGTAGAACCACCAGCCCGAGGGTCCGCCGCCCGTGATGACTTCCGCCGTGTAGACGCCCTGCGTGGGCGTCAGGGTCAGCATTCCTCCGGCCAGCATCGAGGTGAGGGCGACGACGAAGGCGATCGCCGCAGCGATCGCGCGCCTGCCGCCTCCCCGAAGCCGCTCTCGATTGGCGCGCAGCGCGAGGATGGGCCAGATCCTCCGAAGGTAGCCTAGCGCGCTCACGCTTCGTCCCCCGGCCGCCCAAGGGCGAGGTCGGCGGTTTGGATGAGCACGCGGAGGCTCCCTACGGCTTCGTCGCAGCGCGCGCGGGGAGCCGGAGGGGGGGAGTCGGAGCGCGCGTCGCCGCAGGCTTGCCCGCACCTCGGGCGGCAGGGAGGATGAGCGTGAACAGGTTTCCCACAAAGAGCGCGAGGTACGGCGCGAGGACCCCGAGCGCCGACACCACGCTGACCTCGGCGAAGAGGGCCGGGAAGGCCGCGGCGGCCAACCCGACCGTGACCGCGTAGCCGATCATCGCGGGCCTCGGGCTCGGCGCGGTGCGCGGCTCGGTGACCATGAAGAGGCCGTAGAAGACCGGGGTGGTCCCAAGGAGCGCGGTGTTCACGACGAGGGACAGGGCCCTCGAACCTCCGAGAAAGTCGGCGATCGCTGCCACGGCGATCAGGTTCGTCGCGAAGTACGGGGCCCACAGGCGCCAGGTGTGGGGCGCCTTGGCCCACGCGATGAGCCCGAGCGCGCCGACGAGCGCGGTGTCCCGGAGGGTGCTCCCGACGTGCCACGGCTGCGGCAGCGCGAAGACAGCGGCCGCAAGAACGATCCCCGCGGCCGCAGGGTTGACGAGCGGATGGCTCGCCCACCGGGCCGCGTGACGGAGGCCGACGGTGACGATCGCGATCGAGACGAGCGCGAGGGAGATCTGGCTCGGCCAGAGGATGACGGAGAGGAAGAGCCCGTTCGCGATCGCCGCATCCGGGAATCGGACGCGCGGGAACCGCACGAACTGGAACGCGAGATCCGTGGCGACGGCCACGATCGGCAAGAGGAGAAGCGGCTCGGCAACGGCCTGGTTGAGCAGGCCCGAGCCGTTCCACACGATGACGGCGAGGAAGATCCAGACGAGCCGGACCGGCGGGAGGTAGCGCTTCCAAACGGTCCGGAAGGAGCCTTGAACTCGGCGAAGGAGGCTCGGTGGCGGTGCGCGAGGCAGAGCGGTCCGCGGCCCCGGTCGAGAGGGCGAGGCGCGTCTCGCAGTGGGAGGGGTGATTGAGATCTTCGCGAGGACCGCGGAGCTTGGTGGAGTAGGACGGGCGAGAGCGGGCGAAGCCTCGGCACGGGGCGCGTCGGCCGACGACAGGTTTGGGACCTCGGGGACGACGGGCGCGGGTTCCTGCGATGCTGTGGCTGGGGGTTCCGTGGTCCGGGCCCGCGTCGACTCGGCAAGTTGGCCGATCCGATCCACCCATCCACACTCCGGACAGGTACCCGCCGGAACCATCGAGGCACCGCACAGACGGCAGAAGACGCGCGCGGGGAGCCCGGGCTCTGGCATGGGGACTACGGGTTTCGGTTCTCCGTAACGTGGGGAGGGACCGGTTCGGTGCTCCGACGGATCAGATGGATCACGAGCCCGAAGCTCGCGAGGTACAGGAGCCCCGCGAGTCCGATCCAGGGTACGAGTGGGCTCGCGGCGAGTCCGCCCGACGCCGCTGCCGGCGCAACGAGGCCGAGGACCGAAAGGTAGAGGGGTGCGCACGCCGCACAGCCGGTCACGAGGCCGAAGGGCGACCAGACCGCCGCGGAGGCGAGAGGGGCGCTCCCGGCGAAGGGGCGTTCGGAGGGGCACGCGAGCGAGCGCCGGAACGCGCTCACCCGCAGCACGGCGGAGCCGAGGACCGCGATGAGTCCGAGGACCGTGACGATCTCGACATTGAACGTGCCGAAAAGCCCGGCCCCCGGAAGGTAGAAGGTGAGGCTCGGCCACGCACCGAACGGAGAGTAGACGGTCGTGACGCCGACGACGACGGGCGCGCTCGCGGAGGAGGGTGGGCTCAGCTGGAAGGTGTTCGTCAGAAAGAGGGCCGCCGCGAATGTGCCGATCCAGACCCCGTGGAATGTCCACCGGTCTTGGCGGGTGCGCTCCGCCTGCCGAAGGTGGGGCCAGAGTGGTCGAATGACAAGGAGGACGATGGAGCTGACGAACACCGCGAAGAGCACGATGCCCAGGTCGGACCAGATCCCGGCGAAGTTGGTGACGCCGAGGAGCGGGGGCGCGAGCCAGTACTCCGCGAGGGCCACGAACTCGAAGAGGAGCACCCGCCGCGCGAACGGGCTCGGGACCTCCGGAAGCGAACCGCGATCGCTCGATGCCTTGAGCCCCGTTGCAACGGTGCTGCCCACGAACTCGTCCATGGAATCCCGATCACCTCGCCAGCGGGGGCTTCGCGGCCCTCGGCGTTTGCATCGGGCGGAGCGGGGGGGCAGACCGAACCGGCGTGCCGCGCGCGGTGGAGGTCGGCCGGACCGGCGGTCGCGATACAGGCTTGTCGGGCGCCTTCGGTTTCGGACGGGCGGTCGGAGTCGCCCTCTGGCGCCGTCGTGCGACGAGGACGAGGCCCGAGATCGCGACGATCCCGATGAGGATGAGGGCGGCACGGTTGGGATCGGAGACGCCCGTGAGGGACCACGGGGGCGATCCGTGGAACCCTGGGGGAGCCTTCGGCGGGAGCGCGGTGAGGTTCACCCAGACGAACCCGAGGACGAGCGTGCCGAGGGAGTCGTTCGTCCGGACGAGGACTCGATAGCTTCCGAACTTCGCGTAGCTGTGGTTCGCAAGGTTCCCCGCCCGAGTTCCCGAACCGTCGCCGAATCCCCAGAGGGGCAGGGGGGAGAACGAGCCCGTTCCACCGGTCGCCGTGAGAGTGAAGCGGACGTCGATGGGCGGGAGATGCGAGGACGGGAACTGGGCCGCGATCGCTGCGAGCAGGGGGGGATTCACATGCACCGTGAGGGAGCCCGTGACAGGGGCGCCGAGGGAATCCGTCGCGGACGCGTGAATGGTGAGGTCCCCGCTGGCGTTCGGCGCGAAGGTGTGGTTGAGGAGATCCCCCACCGACCCCGTCCCGTCGCCCCAGGTCCACGAGACGGCGCCGAATCGGCCCGTACCTCCCGTCAGGGTGACGGCGGCGTCGAGCGAGAACGGGGGGTCCCACGAGGTCCGGTTCGCGGCGACGGACGCCGCAAGCGGGCGAACATCGACGACGGTGGAGTTCGAGCCGTGGTTCCCTCCCGAGTCCGTCGCCGTCACGGCAACGGTGTAGGTCCCCACCTGCTGGAAACGGTGCGAGACCACGGGCCCCGTCGCCGTCGTGCCGTCGCCGAAGCTCCAGTTGATCGACTCCCCCATCCCCGTGCCCGCCTCGACGGAGGCGCTCGCGTTCACGGTGAGCGGGGAGCCTCCATCGCTCGGGTCGGCGAAGGGGAAGACCGTCAGCGATCCGATCGCCGCGCTCGTTGGGGAGCCGAGAATCGGACGCTCGTCCGTCCCGTTTCCGCCTCGGGGGGCTGTGAACGGGAGATTGACCGCCGCCGATCCGACCTGGCCGGTGGACTCGGCGACGAAGAGGTTGACCTCGTAGGAGCCGGTCTGGTTGTAGACATGCGTCAGATGGACTCCGGTCCCCATCGAACCGTCACCGAGGACCCAGAGGTACCGGTAGGGCGCCACGCCCCCGAAAGGGGTTGCGCTCAACTGGACGATGATCGGAGCCGATCCGTTCGGGGGAGTTGCCGAGACCCCTACAGGGAAGTACCCGAGCGGGGGGAGCGCCCGGATCGACGTCAGCGCTCGCACCATGGTGCCCGCGGCATCCCGCACGGTGGCCACCGCTGCGTAGACGCCCGATGCCCGGTACAGGTGCTGCGTCGCGTTCGAGCCCGCCAAGGTCGAACCATCGCCGAAGGTCCAGACGAAGGAGTAGGGAGGCGAGCCTCCGTGGGCGACGACGCTGAGGAAGCTCGAGAACGGGGCCACGGCCGAGGCCAGGGAGGTCGAGGCCGTCGCCCGCAGTCCCTCGGTGGAGTTGACCAGGATCGCGACGCTGCTCGCCGCGATCATCCCCTTCGCGTCGGTCACGCGGAACTGCGCGGCGTAGTCGCCGCCGAGGGTGTACGTATGCGACGCGGTCGTTCCGAAGGCGTGCGGGCTTCCGTCGCCGAAGTCCCACGTGGCATTGTAGGGCGGGGTGCCCGCGCTCGCGGTTCCGGTCAGCGAGACCGTGAGCGGAGCGGATCCCGAGCTGACGTTCGAGGCTGCCACGGCTTTCGGAAGCGGCACCGATGGGATGACATTCAGGACCCACGCCTGCTGCCCACCGTGGCCCGGCCCGCACTCGATCGTGCACCAGATGTGCTGGTGGTGGTAGACGCCGAGCGGCGCGACGAACGAGCCCGGGGTCCACGTTCCGACCGGGGCGGCGAGCGAAAGGAGTTGTTGGCCCGTTGCGTTGATCTCGATCCCGAGCCCGTGGTAGGCGGTCCCGCCGACCGAGGCGTCCGGGGTGGCGCTCGTCGCGTTGACGTGGATGGTCCACCCCTCGAACACGTTCCACGCGGTCGATTCGTTCGCGCCGGTCGTCGAATCGACGATCCAGAACCCATAGTCGAACAGGGTCACCGTGAACCATTGCTCCCCGGTCCCCGCAGCCAAGACGGTGGGGCCGAAGATGCCGCCCGGGCATCCGACCGAGCCCGGCAGGCCGCAGCGTACCGCGGTCGGAGCGAGCGTCCCGTACGCCGAGAACGCCAGCATGCCCACCAGGGCCACGATCAGTCCGATGCGTGCTCGTTCGAGGAGCGTCATCGGGCGCCTCGTGCGAAGGAAGGACGGGCGTTGCATCTGTCTCGGGAACGCGAAGGAGGGTATTCCGCCATTTTGGTGCGTGCGCCGAAAGTATTGAGCGGGCGCTCCCGCCGTCGGGCCGCCGAGGGTAAGGGTGCCCGCCTTTTGGGCTGCGAGGGATGGCGAGAGAGGAAGGTCGGGCTGGGGCACTCGGAGCGCGCAGCGAAACGTTCCCCGCCCCGAGGCGCGTCGGTCATCCGGGGATCGCGATCGGTAGCCCGAAGGAGTACGCCGTCTGGATGGCCAGACTGCGGAGGTTCCTCGTCGAACGCGGGGTGAGTCCCGACGAGATCGAACAGGTCGACGCTCGGTACAACTACGGGTCGAATCGGATCACGCTCTACCGCCTTCCCCGTCCTGGGGATGGCGCGTCGATCGCCGAGACGATCTCGCACGAGTTCCTGCATGCCCTCCTCTTTCAGCTCGGGGAATCCTGGGCAGCCCGGGCGATCGACCTCGTAGGAAAGCCCGTGGGAAACCCCGCAAGAATCGGCGGGATATGAACGCCCGGGGGCCTTGAGTTTCGAAGAGAGCGGTCCCGTCGTTGCGGACGGGATGGGGTCCGAGGATGCTGAGGTACGTCGGAGGGGGGTGGGGAGGGCGAGCCCTCCCCACCGGGCGGGGGATCGAGGACCTATGCCTTGCCCGCCTGGTAGAGGCCGACGACGTTCCCTTCGCTGTCGCGGAAGTATCCCGTGTGTCCCATCGTTCCATCGCCGATGGGCTGCTTCGGCACGAGGATCTTGCCGCCGTTCTTGACGATCGCTTTCTCGGCGACCGTGATCTCGTCGACGATGATCGTGACGACCGTGTGCTCGAGGGGTCCCCCGCGCTTCCCGATCCCTCCGCCGATGTAGCCGGGCTCCTTCGGCATGCCCTGCTCGTTGGCGGGCCCCGTGCTCACCATCGTGTAGTCCATCCCGGGCATTTCGGTCAGCATCCAACCGAAGGTGCTCGAGTAGAACTTGCGGGCGCGTTCGGCGTTGTCGGCGGGGATCTCAAAGTGTCCTACCTTGCCGTGCATGGTCTCACTGCTTGGGATTTCTCCGCACCATAAAGGGAATCGGGGAGGTCGTGAACGGGTTCGCAACGCCGAGGGTCGTCTAGGCTCCCGGCGAGGTCGATGATCCCTTGAGGTCCTATCCGCGACTGATCGCCTTCCCGCACTTGAAGCAGAAGGCCGCATCCGGCTTGTTCCGGCTCCCGCACGCGCTGCAGAATACGGTCGGGTCGGGACCCCCCGACGCGACGGGGGCCGGGTTCTGTCCGGTCGGGGGTGGCGATCCCTCCCGCATCATGCCCTGAGGAGGCATCCCTCCGGCGGCCATCCAAGGGGGCATCCCAGCCATCATGGCTGGGATTGAGGGTGTCGTCGGGGCGGTCAAGCCCCGGACGAGGTATCCGAGCCCGGCGATCACGATGATCCCGCCCACGGCGCCGCTCGTGTATGGGCAGGGAAACCCACCACAGACCCCTGAGGTGAGCGAGCCGACGTCGAGGGGCCCGAGGTGGCCCCCCGTCGCGAAGATCGCGAGCCCGACCCCGACGATCGCGAGCCCGACCAGGACGGCTGCCGTGTGGACCATCGATTCGAAATCCCTCGGAACAACCCGATGAGGACCATCAGGTACCTAATCCTTCGCGCGGACGCCGTACCTCCACCGACCGTCACCGTCGATCCTGAGCGAACCTTGGGACGGAGGGTCCGACCACGGAGAGCCGGGGTGGTTCGATGCCGGGAGACAGACCGCCCGCTTATCCACAAGGGTTCTCCGGAGGATCGATGGATCGAGAAGCCGTTCTTGCGAGCTTCGATGCCGAGATGCGGAAGGATCCGCCGCGCGATGCCGGCTACCGACTTGAGCGCAAGGCCAACATCATCCGGGCGCTGGGGGACGCGAATCACTTCATCTCCTACGCGTGCCCGACCTCCGCCGAGGCACCGGACCTCGTCGCGGAACAGGCCGCGGAGTTCCGCGCGCTCGGTGAGGAGGTCGAATGGAAGGTCTACTCCTACGATCGGCCCGCGGAGCTGCCGGAACTTCTCGCGCGGGCCGGGTTCCGCCCGGATCCCCCGGAGACCCTGATGGTCCGGGAGCTCGCCGAACCGCTCGTTGCTCCTTCTCCGGTCCCAGGGCTCGAGATTCGCCAGATCCATGACGAGCAGGGGATCAAGGACGCCATCACGGCCGGCGTTGCCGCGTTTGGACGGGATGACGGAAGCGTCCGCGACCACGCAGAGGGCCGCCTGCACGACCCAACCCTCGGCCTGTTCGTGGCGTACCTCGCGGGCGTGCCCGTCTCCTCGGGTCGGGTAGAGCTCCCGGCGGGGAGATCGTTCGCGAGCCTTTGGGGCGGGGGGACGGCCCCGGAGCACCGAGGTCGTGGAATCTACCGCACCCTCGTCTCGGTGCGGGCCGAATTCGCGCGTGCCCGCGGGTACCAGTACCTGACGGTCGACGCGCAGAACGCCACGAGCCGTCCGATCCTCGAGCGACTCGGATTCGTGCCGCTCGCCGGGATCGTCGGGTGGATCCTGCGACCCGACCCGAAGGTCGCGGCGACGGGGGACAGGTCGGCGCCGTGACCTGGTATTCCTTCGATCGCATCGCCTCCCACTACGACGCGACGAGGAAGCTCGACCCGCACGCGACGCAGGGGCTTCTCGCGTTTCTTGCGAAACGCGTTGCGCCTCGTCCGGACGAGCGCGCCCTCGAACTCGGGATCGGTACCGGGCGGATCGCGCTCCCGTTCGCGTCGTATGGGTACTCCGTCGTTGGGGTTGACATCTCGAGGGAGATGCTCGCGAGGCTTCGTGGACATCTCGCGGAACGACCCGATCTCCCCATCCAGAGCGTTCGCGCGGACGCGGCCCACCTTCCGTTCCGCGACGGGAGCTTCGCGATGGTGTACTGGGTCCACGTCCTTCACCTCGTTCCCCGGTGGCGCCAAGCGCTCGACGAAGCGCTCCGCGTGACGCGACCGGGCGGTACCCTTCTCGACCTCAACACCGCAGGGGGCCGAGACAGCACCGACCTCTCGGTCCGGTATCGAGCGATCGCCACGAGGAAGGGCTACCCTCAGCCCCGCATCGGGGTGCGGCGCCGGCAGACGATCCTTGCGAATCTCGAACGCCGAGGCTGCCGGGTCGAGCGGATTCGCACGAGCTGGCCCTGGCGCGCCACGACGACGGTCGCGAAGGTCCTCCGCGACCTCGACCGGCGGACCTACGCGACATTGAACTACGTGCCGCCGGGGGTCCACGCCGCGATCATGGCCGAGCTCCGAGGTTGGACACGGCGAACGTACGGCCCGCGCCCGCCCCCGCTCGCGGTGGCCGGCCGGATCCGCGTCCAGATCGTGACCCGCCCTGCCCTCAGACTTTCTGCGCGTGCGCGCGGCGCAGGAGCACGACGACCTCACGATCGACGTCCGTCACCGAGGTGAAGGAGAGCTGGACCGTCAGCGAGTCGTGGATCGTCGACCGTCGAAGTCTTCCCCCCCGGGCTGAGCCCCCGGAAGTCGGAGTCCGAGATCGACCCGATCTCGTGTCGTCGGCTGGATGCGGGCGAAGGTCCGGCGCGGAGTGAGAAGGGAGACGTAGGTCTTGCGAGCCTGGATCACAACTCCGTCGAGACCGGCCACGATCCCGACGAGCGCATCGTAGATCGGGCGAAGCGAGGTACGGTCACGGTACTGCCCCTCGATCAGCTCCTCCGACGTTGCGGTCAGATAGTCGGGGTATCCAAAGCATTCCATCAGGACGAACATGCGCGGATACCCCACGACCCCGTCCTTCGTGAGCCAGGCCTTCGCGGCCCCTTCCGACGTCACGCCCGCGTT
>JAKIWU010000059.1 GCA_022749905.1 Thermoplasmata archaeon | reverse complement strand
GATGACGAGTCGGCCCGCACGACCCCTGCGCCCTCGTTGCGCCTGGGACGGATAGTAGAGGAATTCGCCCGGGCCGGTCTCGAAACGCGCCTCCGGCGGGATCCCGATCGACCGGACGACGATCTCTCCCCCGTTCGCCGGAGTCGTACCCTCCTTGACGGCCGTGAGGGCGATCGTCCAGCGTGGACGGATTCCGTCGGGATCGTGGAGCCCGGTGGGGACGTCGATCGAAACGATCGGGAGCCCGCTCTCCCGGATCGCCGCGACGGCCTGCCGGTACGGAGGTCGGAGGGGCCCCGTCTGCCCCGAGCCCAGGAGGGCGTCCACGACGATGGCAGCGCCCGTGAACTCGGAGGCAGCGGTGGGTCCCGAGCGAATCGGGACCTTGTCCGTGAGCCGCTCGAGGCAACGTCGGGCCGACGCGGACCGGATCTCGCTGCTCGGGAGGACGAGCCAGACCTCGACTTCGGTCCCCCACTGATGGAGGTAGTGCGCGGCGGCCGTCCCGTCGCCACCGTTGTTGCCGGGTCCGGCGACGATCGCGACCTTTCCCGGCGTGACCTTGAGCCGCTCTTGGACCTCTTCGGCGATCGCACGACCCGCATTCTCCATCAGCTGGTCGACCGGGAGTCCGAGGGCGACCGCGTTCGCTTCCACCACGGCGATCTCGGTCGCCGACATCGGCGGCTCCGGTAGCGCCGGCATGCCGGTTCAGACCGTGGGGGCCCCTTCCGGGGCGACCTCCGCCTGGGAGTAGAGGTCCATCGAGGTGGGGAGGAGGTTCCGTCGGGCGAGGTAGGTCGCCTGGGTCCGGCTGTACCGGAAGAGGATGTCGGCCTTTCCTTCCTGGAAGCCCCAGGGGCGCAGGATCAGCAGATCGCCCTCGCGGATCCACATTTTCTTCTTCATCTTGCCGGTGATCCGGCCCATGCGCGAGACGTTGTCTTCGCACATGACGCGGATCCGTGCGGCCCCGAGCAACTGGCTCGCGACGCCATAGATCTCCCCACGATTGCGGCGGGGGAGCGGGAGTCGGCCGACCTCCTCGCCACCCTCGACGACGACGACCGCGGGCGCTTCCGCGGTCTCGGTTTCGACGATGGGCTCCGCAGGCTTCGGGGCTTCCTGCTTCGGCGGGTCGGGCACGGCGGCGCGGAGCGACCCTCTCTATATCAGACCGACCGTCGAGGAAACACCCGTTCGGCGTTCCTCGAGAGGATGCGCTCCTTCGCGTCGGCCGCGATCGGAAGTCCGCGGATTCCGGCGAGATTCTTCGCGATGTCCTCGACGCCCGGGCCCGGCCAGTCGCTTCCGAAGAGTACCTTCGCTGCCATCCGTTCGAGGTCGGGGAAGTACTCGAGGAGCCGGGACGGCGGGATGCTCGAGATCTCGAGGAACACACGATCGAAGCGCCGCGCGAGGAAGGTGGCGCTCCGCATCCAGATCGGTCGCCCCCCATGCGCGAGGACGATCGTGAGATCCGGGAAGTCGATCGCGACGTCCTCCACGAACATCGGATCGGCGAATCGATTGCGAGCGCCCGGAAACACCGACGTTCCGGTGTGAACGATGACCGGCAGGCCGAGTCGCTGGCACGCCTCATAGATCGACCGAAGTCCGGGCAGGTCGGTCAGGTAGTCGTTCGGTCGGAAGAGCTGGTGCGGGGGATGGAGCTTGATCCCTCGGAGGCCGGCCCGAGCGAGGCGCTCGACCTCGCGACCGGGCTCCGCATGCGTGGGGCGGACGGAACCGACCGCGATGAGCCGGTCCGGGTTCGCGGACGCATAGTCGACGACGAACGCGTTCGCCTTCTCGGTGTAGCCGACGATCTCGGGCGCGACGTAGTTCACGAGGACGGCTCGTTCGACGCCGCATTGATCGAGGTACTCGAGGAACCGCCCGGGGGATCGATCGAATGCTTCGACCTCGGCGCCGATCCCTTTCGTCCCGAGAATCGCGCGAGCTTCCGGGCGCATCTCCCAAACCGGGTTGATGTGAACGTGGCAGTCGGTGATGCCCATGCCGGCGTCGGAGCGAACACGGACCATAGGTTCGACGGCTTGGACGCCTCCCCCAGAAACCGCCCTGGTTGAGAACCGAGCCTTTATCTCGGAGAGGCCCGCTCCCGCCTTCGTGAACCCGTCGGGTCAGTTGCCCAAGCTCCTGAAGGCCACCTACCTCGCCGACGCGGAAGGGCTGCTCCGCGAAACCCGGTCCACGGCCCTGTACTACTTTCCCGGCCCCGTGCTCGCCATCCTGGTCACGCTGTTCCTCGACTATTCCGCAGCCGCGTACCGGTCCGCCTCGCTGCCCACCGTGCCGGGCCTGCAGAGCATCTACGATCACCTGCCGGCCATCAGCGGGACGGGCCCCGGCTCCTATCTGCTGAGCTTCTTCCTGATCCTCACGATGCTCTCGGTGCTGTTGCTCCTGATCCGCTACCTCCAGTGGATCAGCACCGTCTACGCCGTGACCTCGACGCGCGTGATCATCCAGAAAGGGATCTTCTCCCGCGACTTCGACGAGATCCCCGTGACCCAAGTCCGGGGCGTCGACGTGCACCAGACGTTCGTGCAGCGTGTCCTTCGCTACGGCACGATCCAGGTTTCCTCCGAGGGAGGCCACTCGCTCGGCAACGAGTCATGGCACGGGATCCCGAAGCCGTTCGATTTCCAGCGGGTCATCGAGAGCGCGAGCCAGAGCCTGCTCCGGGGGACCTGGGCCGGCAATCCGCCGGCGCCCCCCGCCCCGGGCCCCTACCTCCGGCCACCGGGACGTACGTAGAGCTTTCGCCGCCCCGGCTTTAAATCGCGCGTCCGCTCATCGAGACACGGCACGCGCATGGGCGACGACTTCGACGCAATCGTGGTCGGCGCCGGAATGGCGGGCACGTCGGCTGCGATTCGCCTCGCCCAGGGAAAGGCGAACGTACTCCTCGTTGAGCGGGGGGCCGAACCCGGCGTGAAGAACCTCTCAGGGGGCATCCTCTGGGGCCACGATCTCGACCGGATCCTACCGAACTGGTGGCAGGAGATGCCGGTCGAGCGCCACATCGTGCGCAAGCGCTTCGGACTCATGACGCGCGAGCGCGCGGTCTCGTTCGAGTACTCCGACGACGCTTGGGCGAAACCGCCGTACGTCGCGCACTCCGTCCTGCGCGCGAAGACCGATGCATGGCTCGCCGGGCAAGCGGAACGGGCGGGCGCCACCGTGGTCGCGGGCGTCCCGGTCGAGAAGCTCCTCTGGGAAGGCCGCAGCGTACGAGGGATCGTGCAGGGGGGCGAGCCGATGACCGCCCCCGTGACGATCCTCGCCGACGGCATGAATTCCCGGCTCGCGCTCGGCACCCCGATCCGGCCGAACCCTCGGCTCTCGGAGAAGACGACCGAGCTCGGGATCAAGGAGGTGTTCCGGCTTCCCCAAGCGACCCTCGAAGAACGCTTCGGGCTCTCGGGGCTTGACGGCCACGCCGAAGAGTGGGTCCCTGGGTTCTTCCCCCAGGGTGTGATGGGCGGAGGCTTCCTCTACACGAACCGGGACACGATCTCCCTCGGGATCGTCCTGCGGATCGGCTCGCTCTACGGACGTTCGGCGAAATCCCATGACCTCCTCGAGGCGTTCAAGCTCCACAGCGCGATCGCGCCGCGCCTCGAGGGGGCGGAGCTCGTCGAGTACGGAGCGAAGATCATCCCGTCCGGTTGGGCGAGCCGCCCGACCGCGTTTCACGGCGATGGCTGGATGGTCGCGGGCGACGCGGCAGGGTTCCTCTTCGCGAACGGGATTGTCATCCAGGGGATGAACTACGCCGTGCACTCCGGCATCGAGGCCGCCGACACGGCGCTCGAGGCGCGCTCGAACGGCTCGCGCGCTCCCGACCGGCTCGCGGCCTACACGCGACGCCTGGAATCCACCGGGCTCCTCGCCGACTTCCGCGGGTTCGCGGGGCTCGACGCGGTCAAGTGGAACGAGCGGATCTACGCGACCTACCCCGCGCTTGCGACGGAGCTCGCGCGGCGTCTCCTCCTCGACCCGCCCCTCGCGAAGAAGCACGTTCGACGCCATCTCCTCGAGATCGCGCGAGGATCGAAGCTCCCCCTGGCGACGCTCGCGCGCGACGGACTGTCGATCCTGCGGAATCTGTGAGCCGCCGCAGCGCGGAAGGCCTCAGAGCCCGCGGACGTGCCGGATCTGGCGGGTCAGAGCGGGCACGATCTCGAAGAGGTCCCCGACGATCCCGTAGTCCGCGACGCGGAAGATCGGCGCGCTCGCGTCGGCGTTGATCGCCACGATGACCCGCGCGGTCATCATGCCGGCGAGGTGCTGGATCGCGCCCGAGATCCCTACGGCGATGTAGAGCTGGGGCGTGACGGAGACGCCCGTCTGGCCGACCTGGAGTGAGTTCGGCCGCCATCCAGCGTCCGTCACGGCGCGCGATGCCCCCACCGCTGCTCCGAGAGACGCGGCAAGGTCCTCGACGAGCCGGAAGTTCTCGGCGCTCCGGAGGCCGCGCCCGCCGGACACTACGATGGCCGCGGTGGCAAGATCCGGCCCCGCCCGGGATTCGCTCGGCCGGACCGCAAGGATCGTTCCTGCCCGGATCGCCTCCGGCACCTGCGGCGCGGCAACGTTCTCGCTCGTCGGCGCGGACGCAGCCGGGCCCGCCGGGGGGAACGAGCGCGGTCTAAGGCCGACCACGATCCGAGGTCCGGTCAGGTGGAGGCGTTCGCTCGCGCGCCCCGCGAAGATCCCGCGTTCGACGTCGATGCCATCGCGTGCGAGCGTGAACGCGGTGACGCCGCTCGCAGCGGCCCCGTCCCATCGTGCGGCGATCCGTCCCACGAGATCGCGGCCGATCGCGGAGGCGGAGAGAAGGACGACCGTTGCGTCTTCCGAGGTCGCGACCTCCGTCACGGCTGCGGCAACCCACGCGTACGAGGGTGGAACCGGGGCCGGCATCAGAAGCGTTCGGACCCGATCGGCCGGGATACCATCGAGGCGAGCAGGCGGGGATGGGCCGGCCAGGAGTGCGACCAACTTGCCTGATGCGCCGGCGATCGCTCGCCCAACGCCAAGGGCTTCCAGGCCCGAGGGAGCCGGCGATCCGTCGCGCGTCTCCACGAGGACGAGGACGTCCGTCACGGGAACACGTTCGCCTCCTCCTGGAGGATCCGGACGAGCTCCCGTGCGGCCTCCTCGGCAGACTTTGCCGAGATCATTTTCGCACCGGTTCGGGCGGAGGGCAGTCGGAATCCCACGGGCCGAGTTCGCGCGATCGCGCCTTCCCCCAGCGCGGCCGCCACGTCCGGCCAAGGGATCCGGTCGATCGGGGCCCTTCGGGATTTCAGGATCATCGGAAGCTTCGCGGTCCTCGGATCGTTCCACGCCTGCTGAAGCGCGAGGACCGCGGGAGGCGGGACTTCGATGGACTCGAGGCCGTCCGGAGTTGCCCGATCGAACGTGAGGACGTTCCGGTCCGCGAGCCAGTGGAGATTCACGACCGAACCGAAATCCGGCATGCCCAAGATCTCGCCGAGGGCGGAGGGGACGAGGCCGGCTTCGTCGTCGGAGGCCTGCTTGCCGGCGAGGACGATCGCGGGGCGATACCGGGCGACGGCGTGCGCGAGGGCGCGAGCCGTCAGGATGGGGTCCACGGGCGTGTCGGGCGGGGCTTCGACCGAGGTCGCGCTGTCAACGCCGAGGGCAAGCGAAGCCCGGAGGGCCTCGTCGGCGCGCGCCGGAAGACCGAAGGCGATGGCGCGGACGGTCGTGCCCGGACTCGCCTCCTTGAGGAGGAGGGCCTGCTCGACCGCGGACTCATCGTAGCCGGCGAGGACGAACTTCAGGCCGGTGGTGTCGAGTGCGGTACCGGTGGCGTTGGGCCGAAGCCGGCTCTCTGAGTCCGGGACGGGCTTGGTGAGGACGACGATCTCCACCCGGCTTCCCCCGTCACGCGTAGGAGGCGAGAAGCTCGCGGGCGATCACGATCCGCTGGATCTCGTTGGCGCCCTCGTAGATCTGGGTGAGCTTCGCGTCGCGCAGGAGCTTCTCGACCGGATAGTCCTTCATGTACCCGTAGCCGCCGAAGATCTGGATCGCCTCGTCGGTGATCCGCATCGCGGCGTCGGAGGCGAAGCACTTCGCGATCGAGGACTCGAGGGTCCCGGACGCGCCCCGGTCGATGGTCCATGCCGCATGCCAGACGAGGAGTCGGGCCGCGTGGAGGTCCTGGGCCATGTTCGCAAGCTTGAGCTGGATCGCCTGGTGCTCGCCGATCGGCTTGCCGAACGTCTTCCGCTTCAGGGAGTAGGCAGCCGCGTGATCGAGCGCTGCCTGGGCGATCCCGTTCGCGAGCGCGCCGATCGGAGTTCGCGTCTGGTCGAGCGTGCGCATGGCGAGGGAGAACCCCTCCCCTTCGGCGCCGATCCGATCGGACGCCGGCACCCGCACCCCGTCGAACCGGATCGATCCGGTCGACGAAGCGCGATGCCCGAGCTTCTCCTCGCCCTTGGCGGCGTGGACGCCCGGGGAGGATCGAGGGACGAGGAACGCCGTGATCCCCTTGTGCTTCAAGGCCGGGTCGAGGGTGGCAAAGACCGTGTAGAGCTCGGCGACGGGGCCGTTCGAGATGAAGCATTTCTCCCCATCGAGGATGTAGCCGTCGCCCTCCTTCCGGGCCCTCGTCTGGAGCGCTCCGGCATCGCTTCCGGTCCCCGGTTCCGTCAGCGCGAACGCCGCGAGATGGTACTCCTTGCAGAAGGGCGGTAGGACCCGGCCCTTCTGCTCCCGCGAGCCACCGAGGAGCAGGGGCTCGAGGGCGAGGCAGTTCGCGATGATGGAGGTGGTCATGCCCCCGCATGCATGCGCGAGCTCCTCAACGATGAGGCACTGTTGCAGGAGGCCGAGGCCGCTGCCGCCGAATTCGGTCGGAACATTGAGGTTCATCAGGCCGAGCTCCCAGCCCTTGCGATAGATCTCTTCGGGGAACCGCCCGGTCCGGTCGCATTCGGCCGCATGCGGGGCCATCTCGGTCTTCGCGAACTTCCGGGCGAGGTCCTGGAGGCTCCGGTCCTCCTCTGAGAGCGAGAAATCCGGCATCGTCGAGGCTTCCGCGGCGCAACCATCGGAACCCGATATATGGCGGTTGGGGCCTTCGACGACGGTGGCGTCGTCGGTTTCTCGCCGAGCCGGGTCGCGTGGTTCCCGGGAACTCGCGGTCGGTGGGTTCGCACGCTACGATGTCGATCGTGCGCATCGCACCGGCGCGCCGGAGGTGATCCTCGCGGAGGGGAAGTCGGTCGAGCACCTCGTCGGGCTTCTGAGGGCAATCCATCGTTCCGGCCGTGGGGCGTTCGTTTCGAGGCCGGAATCCGGCCAACTCGCGCGCCTCCGACGCGAGGCCACCTCGGGGCTCCCCCTCTCGTTCCTCGCCAACGGCCGGCTTGTCCGGCTCGCCGGGCCGGTCGGGGACGGTGGTGCCCGGGGGACCATCGCCGTCCTCACCGCGGGGACCGCGGACGTTCGGATCGCCGAGGAGGCATCCTCGCTCCTCGAGGCGCTGGGGGTCGAAGTACGGCGAAGGCACGATGTCGGGGTGGCCGGGATCCATCGGCTCGAACGGGCGCTCCAGGCGATCGAGCGATCGAGGCCGGCAGCCTACCTCGTGTTCGCGGGCCGTGAGGGCGCGCTCCCAACGGTCGTTGCAGGACTCGTCCGGGCCCCGGTCGTGGGGATCCCGGTCTCCGTGGGCTATGGGCGTGGTGGCCGAGGCGAGGCGGCGCTCGCTGCGATGCTCCAATCCTGCGCCCCGATCGCGGTGATGAACATCGACGCTGCGATCCCGGCGGCCCTCTTCGCGCTGCAGCTCCTCTCCCGGCCGGCCCGGAACGGGCATCCGAGGCGAGCGGGGAGGAAGGGCCCCCGCGAACCGACCCCCGAGGGCTTTTGACGGTCCGGGGGAATCTCCGACCCGGTGTCCGTCCGAGCACATCTCTCCGAGTCGGCGGAGCAGGAGGAACGGGAGGACCGCGAGCGCCTGCGCACTACGGTCACGCGGCTCCGCGAGCTCCTCGATCGGCGTCGGCTCCTCCTCTCGGAGGTCCACCGGCTCTCCGACG
>JAKIWU010000058.1 GCA_022749905.1 Thermoplasmata archaeon | reverse complement strand
GAGCACGTTCGGGTGGATCGACGTCTGGACGAGGGCCGCCGCGGCGCTCGGGGGCATGAGGAGCGCGACGGTGCGCAGCGGTCCCGACAGCAATCCGATCGGGTAGAACACGGGCGGAAGCACCCCGAACAGATTGTAGAACAGCGAGGCGTACGGCCAGATCGCCCGCATGTCGCGGAAGAGGGTCGAGATGACGTAGCCGAGCGAGCACGTCACCAGCCAGATCGCCCCGCAGACCAAGGCGAGCACGACGGCGGTGGTGAGCGAGAGGCCGATCAGCGCGGCCGTGATCCCGACGAGCATCGCGATTGGTACGAGGTACGCCGCGAGCACGCCGAGCGACATGCCGAAGAAGTAGGCCTCGGCCGTCAGAGGCGAGGCGAGGTAGAGCTCGTTGAGCTTGTGATCGATGCGGATGAACGCTGCCTCGTTCTGGACCCGCTGCCCGAGGGCGAACACCGAGAAGATGACCGCGCCGAGGAGCGCGACGCCGAGGAGCTGGGGTGCAAGGACCCGGACGAAGATCAGGAGGACCGCCTGGACGATCAACGAGGTCGCGATCGAAAGCCACTCATGGCCCTGGACGTAGAACTCGGTGAAGGCGAACGCCCACAGTCCCCGGAACGCGGTCGGTCGGGCGAGCGCCACCTACGACTCCTCGTCGATCGACCGGCCGACGACCCGCAGGAACGCCTCCTCGAGGGTCACGGGGCCGATCGTCGCCGTCCGGTGCTCGCGGACCGCGACCTCGAGCACCTCGTGGATCCGCTCCGGCGTGGTGATGACGTGAAGTCCGCCCCCGTCCGCGAACGAATCGCCGAACGTCGCGAACGCGGCCTTGAGGTCGGCACCCCCCGCGATGCTGACGCGGACGGACCCGCCGACCTCCCGCTTGAGGGACTCCGCTGTACCGTCCACCAGCACACGGCCCCGCTCGACGATGTACAGGCGATCGGAGAGAGCTTCCGCCTCGTCGAGGTAGTGCGTGGTGAGGAGGATCGTCGAGCCCTTCTTTGTGAGGCGCCGGAGCGAATCCCAGACCGACCGGCGGGCGAACGGGTCCATGCCGATCGTCGGCTCATCGAGGAAGAGGAGCGGCGCCTCCGTGGCGATCACCGTCGCGACCATCGTCCGCTGGCGCTGCCCGCCGGAGAGGGTGATGGAAAGCCGATCGGCGACCTCCTCGAGCGCCATCTGGGCGAGCGCCTCGCCCGTGCGCTCCTTGGCCTCCCGGCGGGAGAACCCGCGCGCGAGCAGGTACGTGTAGATCTGCTCTCGAGGCGTGAGGTGGAAGAACGGCTTCCCTTCCTGCGGCACCACCGCGATCAGCGGCCGGACCGCCGAGGGGTCCGCATCCGCGTCGTGGCCGAAGACCTCGATCGTTCCTGCGGACGGCTTGAGGAGCGTCGAGGCGATCTTGAGAAACGTCGTCTTGCCCGCCCCATTGCGGCCGAGGAGGGCTACGCGCTCCCCCGGGCGCGCGAGCAGCGAAACGTTGTCGAGTGCCACGACCGTCGGCGCGCCGCGCCGGTCGTACACCTTCCGGACGCCTTCAGCCCGGAGCGCCTCTCCGCTCATGGGGAACCCGAGGGACCAAGGGGGTGGTATTTACGGTAGAGGACGGAGAGGTCGCGATCCTCCCGGAATCCTTCCCGGTCGGCGGGCCCTTGGTGGGAATTCAGGATTCGTAGGCCTCGAGCGCGGGACCCGCGAGCGCGTGCGCCTCGAGCACGAGCTTGACGGCGTTCCGCGGAATCCCCCGAGCCCGATCGACGATGAGCTCGACCGTTCCTGGGGGGAGCGGAGCCGGGAGGTGGGCCATCGCCTGCAGGACGACCTGACGCATTTCGGCAGGCCCGATCGGCGTGAAGGCGAGGGTGATGCAACGCGATTGCATCGGTTCCGAGAGGAGCCCGAGCTCATTGCACGCGAGGATGAACACGGTCGAGCCCGTGCCTTCCTCCATCGCAGGACGGAGCGCGCTCTGAACGGCCGGCTCGAGCGAGTCGGCCTCGTCGAAGAAGAAGATCCGGAACGGCGCCGTGCGGCTAGGGGGTCGGCGGGAGAGGGGAATGATCCCTTTCGTGACGACGGAAAGGCTCCGGTCGTCGGACGCGCGAAGCTGGTAGTAGCTGTTCAGGAAATCGGGTCCGAGAACCTCGCGAGCGAACGCGCGCGCCGCCGTGGTCTTCCCGACACCGGGGGGCCCGTGGAAGAGGAGGTTCGGCGGAACGATCCGACCGGTCCTAACCCCCTCCGCGAGCTGGCGGAGCCTCGCTACGACCTGGTCCTGCCCCTGGATCTCCTCGAGGCGGACGGGACGAAAATCCTCGAGCTGGATCGGCCGGCTCGTCGAGGCGTCGGCCACAATGCAACGAGGTCGACCGCTCTATCTAAGCGTATGTGCTTCGGGTAGTCGGCCCCTTGGCGGGCGAGGAAGCCCGACGGAGGATCCTATCCGCCGCAGCTGCAGCCGCCGCCATTGGCGGAGCTCGAGCCGCAGCCCCCGCACCCGTCGGCCTTGCCGCCCTCGTCCGGTTCGGGAAGCGTCGGGTTCGTGATCTTGAAGCCGGATTCGGCGAGGCTCTCGACGTAGTCGATGACGGCTCCGTCCACGAGCTTCGTGCTCCCCGGATCCACGAAGAGCCGGAATCCGTCGACGGGAACGACCTCGTCGTCCGCGCGGGGTTTGGCGAAGGCCATGCCGAATTGAACGACGCCGGATCCGCCGCCGCAGCAGCCAGCACCTCCGGCTTGCGCGTACACTCGGACTCCCATCTCAGGCTTCTGGCCCGCCATAAGACGGTGCACCTGTTCGATCGCGGCGGTTCGAACCTCGACGTGAACGGTCATTGTCTACCCGGTTGCGGTACGGAACAGGGACCGAGGCGGTTTATCTCCTTTGTCGTGGAGAGAGTGACACATTCAGGCTCCCGCGCCCCACGAGAACTCGGCACACGGCGGCGCTCCGCTTCGCCTACAGAGGTCCGAGCGGCGGTCCACCCGTCCCCGGGGGTGGCATCCCCTCCTCGGGCGCGCTCATCCACTGCGCTTGGATCGGCGCGAGAGCACGAGCGCCGGACTCGGGGAGCGGGTTCACCGGTCGCGCGGTCGGGTTCCAACAGAGTCGCGCGAACGGCCGCGCGAGGCGCTCGGGAAGCCCGAGCGACGTGGAGACCTGCATCACGTCCTGCTTCGAGAGTTCTCCCGAGAGGATGAGGACGACCGCGTAGACAACGGACCCGAGCACGATCCCTGCGGCGAGCTGGTAGTACCGGCTCACGTGGACGAGGTAGCTGTTCAGTCTCGAATCGGCGAAGAAGCTCGCCGCCGCGCTTGCAAGGATGCGTGTGAGGGCCAGGAGCTGGATCCGGACCCCGAGGAGCGTGTAGAGGTAGTAGGTGTTGAGCAGGAGCGCCGCGATGCTCGAGATGAGCACGGCGAGTGCCGCGCCGTTCAGTCCCGTGACCCCGAGCGCGGTCCAGCTCGCGAGCGCCGGAGGCGGTTGGACCAGGAGGAAGGCGACGGCGGAGAGGCACGCGACCTGGAGCGATGTGATGTAGAGCTCGAGCCGCGTCCGTCCGATCGAGGTCAGGGTCGTCCCGACGATCTGGCTCAGCGCCGCGGGTACCGCCGAGAGGCCCAGTATGGCGAGGGCGGTGCTTCCCGACACGAACGTGCCAGAGTAGACGATGTTGGGGAGGTTGACGCGATAGATCACGAGGACCACGACGCCGGGGACGATCAACATCGCGGTGTATCGGAGGAGGAGCCAGGTCCGGGACCGGATCGCCTCGTAGGCGTCCTCCTTGTGGAGGGCGGACAGGTGCGGGAAGAGCGGTACGGCGATCGCCGCCGGCAGCGAAAGGAGGAGGGTCCGGAACGCGTTCGAGGTGTTGAAGATCCCGAACGCTCCCGGCCCGAGGTGGATCACGAAGAAGTTGATCAGGTTCCCTGAGAGGTAGAGGAGTGCGAGGCTCCCGAGGAGCGGCCACGACCAGCGGAAGAGCCGAACCGCGACCGTGCGTTCCGGCCGGCCGCGATAGCGGATGAGCGACCGAAGCGAGTAGAGCGCCGAGGCCGCGGCTCCCGCGACGTAGGCTAGGGTCATCGCCCACAGGGTCGACGCCGGGGTCGCGGCCCCGTGCCGCATCGCCGGATCGAGGATGTAGATCGCGACATAGGTGAGGACGGCTGCGCGGACGATCGCCTCGACGAGCTGGGGATACTGGCCGCGGGCGGAGTCGCCGAGGCTCGTCCAGAGATTGAAGTAGACCATCGAGGCGGTCCAGAGGAGCGGGAGAACCATCCACACCGCGAAGATCGTGAAGGTCACCGAGGTCGAGAGCCCGATGGCCTGCGCGAGTACCATCACGATGAGGCCGGCGCTCGCGACCATGCCGAGCCGGATGACGAGATAGGTCGGCGTCGCCCGTCGCGCGGACTCGCCGCGGGAGACGAAGAACGTGTAGGCGGCCCCAAGGCGGAGATCGCCGAGGCTCGAGACCGACGAGGCGACCAGCATGAACGTCTGGACGGTCCCGAACAGGGCGAGGCCCTCGGGGACATCGGTCGCGAGCCCCCGGGCGAGGAAGAACGTCGGAATGTACCCGAGGAGTTGGATCGCAAGGGTGATCACGAAGACCACGGTCGAGTTGATCGCGAGCGGGCGAGGGATCGGTCGGGCCGTCTCGACCGCCGGTGGGGTCGATTGGGAAGTTGGTCCGGCCCCGGCCACGCCTTGCCCCGTGAGACTACCGAGGGACCCCATTTAGCGGAATCCGCGGACCGGAATCGGACGCGCCCTCGGCCGTGGCGGCGGGTTCATCTAGTCCATCGCCCGGGACGTAGGAGGTTCGTCGGAGCGCCTCCGTTCGAAGATCTTGATCCAGATCCCGTCCGGATCTGTGACGAAGGCGACCCACTCGCCGCCTTCCTCGTGCGCGGCGATCCGTACCTTCGCGCCCAGCCCGACGACCTTCTCGATCGTGTTCCCTACGGACTCGACCCGAAACGCGAGGTGATCGAGCTCATCCCCTTCGCGGTAGGCGGCGGCATCGGGGTAATGGTTGAGCTCCAGGACGCCGCCGGTCGCAGCGTCGCGGAGGCGCTCCCAGCGTCCGCCGACGGCGGACCGTCCCTTCCCGCCGGGGAGGAGCCCCAGCCCTTCCTCGTAGAACCGGCGGGAGCGATCGAGATCGCGGACCCGGATCCCGGTATACTCAATCACGCGTGCGGGACGGTTCTCGGGCTTTAGAAACCGTCGGTGGCCGTGGGGCCATCAGCACGAGCCCGCCGAGCATCCGGCAGGAAGCACCCCGGGTTCCGGCGGACCGGCGACGGCTCGATATAGCCCGATGCGCGTCCCCGACGTTCCATGCCGCGGAAAGCACCGCCACCCGGGAACGGACTCGTGAGCCTCCGCGGCGGCACCTCGCTCGCGGAGCTCCTCTTCCTCTACGATTGTGTCACCGAGACCCCGACCAAACTGCGCCCGATCGCCGAACGGATCGGCGTGACGGTGCAGGCCGTCTCCCACTCGTACGGGCGACTCGCCCGTCGTGGGTTCGTTCGGATCGAGGCGGGACGCTACCGGGCCACCGTCGAGGGGATCGCATGGCTCCACGGGATGCTCCGTGGCCTCGCCGAGGACGTGTTTCTCCGCCAGGAGCGCCTCGCAATCATCCGCTCCTGCCGGGCCATCGCTCTTGCGGACCTCGACGAAGGCGAGCGGGTCACCCTGGAGCTCGTGGACGGGCTCCTCTCCGCCCGACCGGGAAGTTCCGACGGGTCTCGCGGTAGGGCGGCGCGCCGGACGCGCGCCGGTTCCCTCGTCGAGGTCGCGGATCTGGAGGGAATTCTTCCCCTACCGAAAGCGTCGGTGCGCGTCGTGGTCGTGCCCGTCTCGCGCCTGGGAGATCGCTCGCTGCGCTCCGAGCTTGCCCGGATCGTTCGAGCCCGGCCGGAAGGACTCCTCGCGGCGCCGGCTCTCGAAGCGGCGCACCTCCTTCGGACCGCGGTCTCACGCCCGTTCGCCCGGTTCGCCGTCGCGGAGTCGGTCGCCGACGCGGCACGCGTCGGGGTTTCGAGCACCGTCGTCCTCCTCGATCAGGATCTCCAGCGCTTCCTCGCGGAGTTCCCGAGCCCCGGACCTCCCCCGATGGAGATCCAGACGTTACGCGCTCCCGGTCCCGCTGGGCGCTGGAACCGACGGTCCCTTCGCTAGGCGGCGGAGCTCCTCGAGAAGCCCTCCAACGCTCGGAGTCTCGACGGCGCCGTTCCGGAGGAGCTCCTGGAGCATCGACGTCGCCCGTCCTTCCGAGAAGTCTCGCTCCGCGACCCTCCCTCCCTGGACCGCGAACATCGGCACCCGTCCCGCATAGCCGAGGAGATCCTCGAGGTTCGCGAGATTGGACGGCCCCACCGCGAACGGGGCCACGACGATCGCCACGGACGCATCGAGGAGCGCTCGGTTGCGCGCTCGGACTTCCTCAGAGAGGGGGGCGAACGGCGCCTCCGCGGCGATGGGCACGTCGAGCTCGGCCGCTGTGTCGGCGTCGGAATCGAGCATGGGGAGGGCGCCGGCGGTCACCCGGTAGCCCTCGGCCACGAGAGCGCGCAGAATCCCGGAGCCGCTCCCCCCGCCCGCGACGACGTGGACCGGACCGAATCCCCCGCCGGGTCGTGCCTGCCTGGGACCCGTCGAGGGTGACGGGAGGCGCGGGACGAGGTACGGAAGGCCCGTCCGGCGATCATCCCGGATCTCGGCGAGGATCCCCCAAACCTCGAACAAGAGCGCCTCGGAGAGTACCGCGCGGGGGGGACCGTCGGCCACGACGCGACCTCGCGACAACACGACGATCCGATCGGCGTAGCGGGCCGCGAGGTTGAGATCGTGGACGGCGGCCAGTGCGGCCTTTCCCTCGGTGCGGCAAAGGGCTCGCACGCGCTCGAGGAGCTCGAGCTGGTGGCTCACGTCGAGGTGGGCCATCGGCTCGTCGAGAAGCAGGAGCGGGGTCGCCTGGGCGAGGGCGCGCGCCAGCAGGATCCTCTGGCGCTCCCCTCCGCTCAGCTCGAGGATCCCGTCCGCGCGACGATCCCAGAGTCCGACGGCTTCGAGCGCGACCCGTGCCTGCGAGAGATCGAGGTCCCCCTCGCGCGCCAGGGGGCCGATGTGGGGATTCCGCCCGTAGAGCACGTAGTCGAGGACCGGAACGTTCTCGTACGGCGATTCGTCCTGCGGCACCCACGCGGTCCGCTTCGCGCGTTCGCTGATCGAGAGCGTGCCGACGGGGCTCCCGAATACTTCGACCTCGCCGGACGACGGGCGCACGAGCCCGAGCGCGCTCCGGATCAGGGTCGTCTTCCCGGACCCGTTCGGACCGACGAGCGCCACGAGTTCGCCCGCACGGACCCTTGTCGAGACGTCCACGAGCGCCGGGCGCGGGCCGTACCGCACCGAGACGTTGCGCGCCTCGAGCGCGACGACACTCGTGGAGGGAGCGGGGCCGATCACGGAGGGGCTCCCTCACGGATCGATTCGAGTCGCCGCTGCCGGTAGAGGAGGAAGAGGAAGAACGGTGCGCCGGCGAACGAGGTGAAGATCCCCACCGGGAGGATGGAACCGGGGAGCACGATCTGGGAGACGTCGTGGGCCGTGAGGAGAAACGCCGCACCGACGAGCGCGGAGCCCGGAAGCACCTTACGGTAATCCGGGCCGACGATGCGACGAACGACGTGGGGCGCGACGAGCCCGACAAACCCGATGACCCCGGCGAACGCCACCGCGAGGGCGGTCGCGAACGAGGAGAGGAGCAGCAGGCGCGTACGGATGGCGCGACCGTCCACCCCGAGAGATTGCGCGACGTCGGGCCCGAGCTGGAGGATGTTGATCGAACGTCCGTATAGACCGATCAGGGCGCCCGCCACGAGGAGCCCGCCGAGGACGATCCCGTCCCGCCCCCACGTCGCCCCAAAGAGCCCGCCGAGAAGCCAGTAGCTCACCTCGAGATTGCCGAACCGGTTGTAGAGGATGAGGAGCGAAAGGATCGCCGAGAGGAGGGCCGAGAGCGCGACGCCGGTGAGCAGGAGGGTCTCGACCGAGCTCGACCGGCTGCGTGCGGCAAGGAGGATCACCCCCCCGGTC
>JAKIWU010000057.1 GCA_022749905.1 Thermoplasmata archaeon | reverse complement strand
CTGAAAGGGCCACGCGATGCGTTCGCGCTGCAAGATCGGAGCGATGTAGAAGTCGACGCCCCCCGAGAGCACGGTGGCCCGGACGTGGTGTCGATCGAGGAGGTCGATGAGCTCCCGCGCCCCCGGTCGCAGCGGCGCATGCTCGACGGCGTACTCGGCCATCTCCCCGAGCCGGTCCGCGGGAAGGATGGCGATCTCTCGCTCCCACGCCTCTCGGAGGGTGATCGCGCCGGTGTGGAGCAGGGTGTCGACCTCGCCGGAGACCCGGACCCCATCCGCCCCAAACCGCTCGACGAGCTCGCGGGCAACGTTCGGAACGACCAGAGTTCCGTCGAAATCGATCCAGAGCTCGAGCGGAGTCGCCATCGTTCTCGGAGTCGAAAGGCCGACGGAGTCGGGGCGAGCGGGAGAGTTGGATTAGGGTTGCGCGTGGCGATCGGCGGGGGGTGCCTAGGCTCCGGCGATCCGCCGCCCGACGAGAAAGTTCGCCGCCTGTGACGCTCTCGGAGACAGGAGATAGAGAAGCTCCGAGGCGACGAGCCCGCGTCGCGGTCCTCCTTGACGGAGCTCGGTGGCGAGGGAATGGAGCACCTCGGACCGTCGGAGGTCGCCTCGCGCCATCCCGGAGAAGTGATCGAGTCTTCGAAGATCGGAGGTCCATCGGTCGACGAGCCAACGATCGCCCTTGGTCTCCGCCATGTGGACCATCTGACGGCGGGCTCGTGCAAAGCCGGTCATCGACCGGGCGTACTTGGTCCGGTACGATGCGAACGATTCGTCGGTGGCCCGGGACATGTTCTCGGGGTGGACGCGCAGGCGTGTGAGCGGGAGGTACTCGATCATGAGGTCACTTCCCGAGAGGAGCGCACACGTCAGGAGGAACGTGTCGACCGAGGACGGGAGGATCGCAAGATCGTCGCCGAACTTCCGGAGGATATCGGTCCGGATGGAGACGGTGCTGTCACTCCCAGGATACGCGCGAACGAAGCGATCGAGCTCCTCGGGCGCCGCCCCCGGGCGCACCGAGAACACGGCGCCCGGCGCGGCGAGAAATCGGGCGAGGCCCGCAAATCGGTCGCGCCGTCCGATCACGGGCCGGTCCTCCTCGTCCACGATGGTGTAGCTCGTCGCGTGGAAGCCGAGATTGGGGTGTTCCGCGAACCGTTGAGCGACGTGCTCGAGCTTGCTCGGCTCCCAGAGATCGTCGTCGTTGACGAACGCGACGATCGAACCCCGCGCGACGGCGAGGGCTGCGAAGAGGTGGATGCCGAGATCCTTCTCGGTCCGAAACAATCCGACGAGTCCGTGTTCCTCGATCCGCTTGTCACTTTCGGGATCGGCGAAGTTCTTCACGACGATGATCTCGTATTGGCCCCGCGCGACGGTCTGCCGGAGGACCGAGTCGATCGCCCGGGGGAGGAACGTTGCGCGGTTGTACGCCGTGATGATCACCGAGAATCGCGGACCTGTCCCCGCACCTCCGGGCATCATCCGAACCGGCCCTCCAGGGAGCCCTCGCGATCAGAGAAGGGCACGGAGCACCTGAAACAGCTCGTTCGGAATCGCCGAGACGAGATCGTTCGCGGCCACCGAGGGCCGCGATCGGAGGTCCCGCTTGACGATCCAGCCCGCCCACCTCGGGAAGCCGACGAGCCCCGCGATCGCGAGCCGTCGGCTCTCGCGCGCAAGCGCAGGGCCGGCGAGAACCATCCCAAAGGCTCGCTCAAACTCTTCGCGGGTCGGGTGGACGCCGATCCATTCGACCAGCCGGTCGATCGTCCCTCGCGGATCCCTCAGAAGATCGTGGTACAGGACAACGTGGCGGGGGTACGGCCCCAGCTGTCGCTCGAGATCGGCCAGCCGCGCCTCGTAGAGGTCCCACAAGCCCGCGAGCTCGACGTCGCGCGCCGTCGCGCGCCTCCGTAGGGAGGCTAGCACCTCCTCCTTCGGCCGCCGGACGAAGACGAAGGCAGGGTTCGTGAGCTCCGCAAGGAAAAGCTCGAGCGTGAGCACCGTCCAAGGATCCTTCCATCCCCAGTACTGCCGCTCGGAGGCCCTCAGGAGTTGCCGAACCTCCGGGCCGAACTCTGCCCTGTGCTCCCCTAGGTCCTTCCATTTCGGTGGGCCCCGGATTCCGGTCGCGTCACCGCCGAGTGCACGCTGGTTGAAGGCCACGAACGCGGGATTCTCGAAATGACCGGTGGGGTTCGACCAATGCTGGCCCTCCCAACCTTCTCCCGGTGCGGTGGGACCCATATCCACCCCCAAGGCGTGCAAGATGCCAGCCACAACCGAGGTTCCGGATCGGTGCATCCCGAGCACAACGACGGTGCGCGCGACGGCCGTGCCCCCCGGGGCCGGCCCACGTCCCGCCGGTTCGACCATCGGTGTGGTTGAGGGAGCCCGCCGAGCATTAGGGTGCTGCTCCCGACTCGGCTGCGGGAGGTCGAGAATCGTCTCGGGTCGTGCCGTTCGCGTTGAACCGTGAGGGGTGACACGAGCGGGGCGGAGCGACCGAGCGCTCTGACGGGGGCGGGGCCGAGGAAAGCTTGAAGCCCGCCGCAAGGTGGCTTCCCCCGTGAGAGCCCGCGTCCGCAGGATCTTCGAGAAGCTCGGGGGTGGGGCGGAGGCGCTGCTCCTCGCGAACGCGATCGATCCTCACCTCGACCAGAGCTTCTTCTATTTGTTCGACGCACCGAGCGGTCTCTTCGAGGGATCGATCGCGCTCGCCCGCGCCGACGGCAGACTCACGGTGTTCAGCTCTGCGCTCGAGGAGGAGAGCGCACGTCAGGCCGCGAAACGCGATCCGGATGTGACCGTCGAGGTCCCGGCGACCAGCGCGCAGAGGGACGCGATGGTGCGTGAACTCATCCCCAAGGGGGCCACGATCGCGCTGAACTATCGCGAGCTCACCCACGAGTGGTTCTGCATGCTCGAGAAGATGCTCCCGTCCTCGAAGTGGATCGACGCGAGCTCCGCCATCCGCAACGCGAGGATGGTGAAAGACGCGGGCGAGATCGCGAGACTCCGAAAGGCGGCCGAGATCGTTTCGAGCGTCGCTCGGGAGATCCCGGGGATCCTCAAGGCCGGGATGACGGAGTTCGAGCTTGCGGCCGAGCTCGAGTACCGGATGATGCGCCACGGTTCCTCCGGGAGGAGCTTCTCGACGATCACGGCGTTCGGTCCCGCCTCAGCGGAACCGCACTACACCCCAGGGACCCGGAAGCTCGAGAGCGGCGCGAGCATCGTCTGCGACTTCGGAGCGTTCTATGAGCGATACGCCTCCGACCTCACGCGCTCCTTCCACTTCGGCAAGCGCGACCCCGAGCTCAAGTGGGTGCACGAGACCGTGCTCGAGGCCCAGAGCGCAGCGCTCGCGGTCATTCGCGCGGGGGTCCCCGCGAAGGAGGTGCACGGTGCGGCCGCCAAGGTCGTCGATGCGTCGCCCTGGAAGGGACGCTTCACCCACGGGCTCGGCCACTCGATCGGACTCGCCGTGCACGACGGCTTCGGGATGAACCATCTCTCGGTCGAGTCTCTCGAGGAAGGGATGGCGATCACCGTCGAACCCGGGATCTACCTCCCCGGCCGTGGAGGCGTCCGGATCGAAGACGATGTCGTGGTCACGAAGACCGGCTACGAGTTCCTGACCACTGCGCCCAGGGAGTACATCGAGGTCCCGGCGTGAGGTTCGGACTCCTCACCGGCGGCGGCGACTGCCCCGGGCTCAACGCTGCCCTTCGGGCCGCGGTGTACCGCGCCGAGCGCGCGGGACACCAATCGGTCGGCTTTCTGGACGGGTGGAAGGGGGTCCGCGATGGCCTCACCCGCCCCCTCCAAGCGTCGGATGTCTCCGAGGCCCTCCTTCACGGTGGCACGATCCTCGGGACCTCACGCACCAATCCCTTCCGAGTTCCGGCGGACGCAGAACGGGTCCTCGCGACGATCCACCGCCTCGGCATCGATGCGCTCATCGCGATCGGCGGCGACGATACCCTCTCCGCGGCGCGCGAATTCTACCGCCGCGGCGGGCGGGTCGTCGGCGTGCCGAAGACCATGGACAATGACGTAGCAGGGACCGATTGGACGTTCGGGTTCGATTCCGCCTCGACCGTGGCCGTCGACGCACTCACGCGGCTGCGCGATACGGCGGGGAGCCATCATCGTGCCATCGTGCTCGAGGTCATGGGGCGGCACGCCGGCTGGGTGGCCCTTGCGACCGGACTCGCGGGGGGCGCCGACGCGACCCTGATCCCTGAGGAGACCTACGACGAAGCTGAGCTGAGGGCGAAGGTGCGACGTGCGGTCGAACGCCGAGGGTTCGCGCTTGTCGTGGCGTCCGAAGGGATCGAACTCTCCGACCGCAAGGGCACCGCCGGCGGGAAGGACGAGTTCGGCCACGAGCTGCTCGGCGAGCGAGGGGTCGGGGAGGAGCTCGCGCGCAGGATCGAGAAGGCGACGGGCGTGGAGGCCCGGAGCGCTTCGATCGGACACATCCAGAGGGGTGGCCCGCCGACGCTCTTCGATCGCATCCTGGCAACTCGGCTTGGAGCGAAGGCCGTCGATCTCGCCTTGACGGGAGCCTTCGGAACCGTCGCGGTCCTGCGAGGCGCGGAGATTATCGGGATCCCGCTCGACGAGGCGCTCAAGGCCCCGAAGACGGTCCCGATCGATTGGCGCGACCTCCTGCACACGTTCGACGCGTAGGTCCGATGTCCGTCCGCGCGCTCTGGTTCGAGCGGGGCCGGCTCTTCCTTCTCGATCAGCGGCGCCTCCCGAGCCGGGTCGTGGTCCAGGGCTACACCCAGGTGGAGCACGTTGCGGAGGCGATCCGATCGATGGTCGTGCGAGGAGCTCCCTCGATCGGGGTCGCCGCCGCGTACGGAATGGCGCTCGCCTCCCGACAAGCTGGGTGGACCTCCGCTCGGGCCGCGCGCCTCCTCGGATCGACTCGGCCGACAGCGAACGATCTCTTCGTGGGAATCGATGCCGTGCGCTCGGCGTGGGACCACGGTCGCGACCCTCTCGAGGCTGCGTCGGAATACCGCGACATCGTCGTAGGGGAGTGCCACAGGATCGGGGAGGCGGGCGCCCCACTCTTCCGTACAAGGGAGCGCGTGCTGACCCACTGCAACGCGGGCGCGCTCGCCACGGTGGAGTGGGGCACCGCGCTCGCGCCCTTGCGCGTCGCCCACGATCGCGGGAGCCCCATCTTCGTCTGGGTCGACGAGACCCGTCCGCTCCTCCAGGGTTCGCGCCTCACGGCATGGGAGCTCGAACAGGAGGGGATCCCCCACGCCGTCATCGCCGACAACGCGGCGGGGCACTTCATGCGCCGCGGCGAGGTCGACGCGGTGATCGTCGGGGCGGACCGGATCGCCCGGAACGGAGATTTCGCGAACAAGGTCGGGACGTACGAGAAGGCCGTCCTCGCCCGCGAGAACGGGATCCCGTTCTACGTGGCTGCGCCGTTCAGCACGTTCGACCCAGCCTCCGCGGACGGCACCGCGATCCCCGTCGAGGAACGGTCGGAGGAGGAGCTGCGAAGGATGGGGGGCTCCGAGCTGATGCCGAGGAAGAGTCGGGCCCGGAATCCCGCGTTCGATGTGACGCCATCGCGCTTTGTGACGTCCTTCATCACCCCCACGGGCCTTGCGAGCCCCCGCGGACTAGGGCAGGTGTTCCGCGCGCGGGTCCGCGCTACGGAAGCGCGATCGGCTGCCCGAGGGAGTGCACGAGCCCGGACAGGGCGGCGGTCAACGCGGCGCTCAGATTGACCCCCATGTGGAAAAAGACGAATTCGCCGCCGAACAGGACGAGAATGGTCACGAACCAAGCAAGCGCGGCCCCCATGTTCCTCGCCTCAGGGGTTGACCGATGTGCCGGATTCCGGTAGATAAACCAACGGGCGCAGTGGAACCCTCGACACGCGACCGCGCCGCCATCTGAGCATCGTTCACGCAAGATTCAAGAGAGTGCGCCCTTACGACCGACGGAGTGCCCTGGTAGTCTAGTGGTCTAGGATCTAGGTCTGTCGAGCCTGGGACTCGGGTTCGAACGTTCCGGCAGCCCGGCTGCCGGGACCGAAACTCCCGACCAGGGCGCTTCTCCCCCACGCGAAACCCCCTCGGCGGTCTCGGAGCACGGCGACTGCCGCACCGGAGCCTTTCCACGGAACCGTTAATCGTGCGGCTCGAGTCGTCGGCGCATGGCCAGAGAACGAGAGGGAACGGGGCCACGGTACCTCTCGCAGGCGATCTCTGGGGCCTTTCGTGATGCGACGGAGGGTGCTCTCCTCAATCGGATCATCGCGGGTCCGATTCCGAAGCATCTCGCCATCATCATGGACGGGAACCGGAGGTTCGCCGCGGATCACGGGCTCCTCATTGAGGAAGGGCATCTCCGGGGCAAGGACACGCTCGAGGAACTTCTGAACTGGTGTCTCGAGGTCGGGATCCGCGTGCTGACGGTCTACGCCCTGTCCACCGAAAATCTCGCCCGGCCCAAGGAGGAGCTCGCCACCCTAATGGCCCTGTTCCGGGATAGCTTCCACGAGATCGCGGTCGACGAACGCGTCCATCGTCATCACATCCGGGTGCGCGCGATTGGGGACCTCGCGGTCCTCCCCGAGGACGTGCGCACTGCGATCCGAGAGGCGGAGAAGGCCACCGAGACGTACACCGAGTATCTCTACAACATCGCCATCGCCTACGGGGGCCGCGAGGAGATCGTCGAGGCCATTCGCGGACTCGCACGCGATGTCGCCGCGGGACGCCTCGCGCCCGAGGCGATCGACTCCGATACCGTCTCCCGACGCCTCTACACGGCCGACCTCCCCGACCCGGATCTCGTGTTTCGAACGAGCGGGGAGGAGCGGATCTCGAATTTTCTCCTCTGGCAGACAGCCTATTCCGAACTCTACTTCGCGGATGTGATGTGGCCCGGCCTCACGAAACTCGATTTTCTTCGCGCGATCCGCTCGTTCCAGACTCGGCAGCGTCGCTTCGGCGCGTAGGGGTCGTCCGACGGTCTGGTTTCGATATTATTAAATAGAACCCTTAGATTACCACCGTTAACTACCGAGTCGTCTCGGGAGGCAATCGAACCATGTACGCAGGACAGACGCCGATTTTTGTGCTCAAGGAAGGAACGAAGCGGGAGAAGGGTCGCGGGGCGCTCACGAACAACATCGCGGCCGCCAAGGCGATCGCGGACGCGGTGCGCTCGACGCTCGGCCCGCGCGGACTCGACAAGATGCTCGTCGACTCGATGGGCGATGTCGTCGTCACCAACGACGGGGTCACGATCCTCAAGGAGATGGACGTCGAGCATCCCGCCGCGAAGATGCTGGTCGAGGTCGCGAAGACCCAGGACCAGGAAGCGGGCGATGGGACGACGACCGCCGTGGTCCTCGCCGGGGAGCTCCTGAAGCGGGCGGAGGCGCTCGTCGAGCAGAACATCCACCCCACGATCATCTCGCAAGGTTACCGCCTGGCCTCGAAGAAGGCGCTCGAGGTCCTCGACTCGATCTCCACGCCGGTGAAGCATGACGATGTCGAGACGCTGAAGCAGATCGCCATCACCTCGATGGCCTCGAAGTCCGTCTCCTACAACCGCGAAGCGCTCGGAGACATCTCGGTGAGGGCGGTCACCGCCGTAGCGGAGAAGACCGAATCCGGCTACTACGTCGACATGGACAACATTCAGATCGTCAAGAAGCAAGGCGGTGCGGTCACCGACACGCAGCTCATCGAGGGCGTCATCGTGGACAAGGAGAAGGTCCACTCCGGCATGCCAACGCGCGTCGTCGACCCGAAGATTGCGCTCCTCGACGCTGCGCTCGAGATCAAGAAGACGGAGATCGACGCCAAGATCGAGATCAACGACCCGACCCAGCTCAGTTCCTTCCTCCAGGAGGAGGAGAACATGCTCCGTCGGATGGTCGAGCAGGTCAAGCAGAGCGGCGCGAACGCTGTCTTCTGCCAGAAGGGCATCGACGACCTCGCCCAGCACTTCCTCGCGAAGGACGGCATCTACGCGGTCCGCCGCGTGAAGAAGTCCGACATGGAGAAGCTCGCGAAGGCGACCGGGGCGAACATCGTCTCGAAGGTCAGCGAGCTCACCAAGGAGGACATCGGGACCTCGGGCCTCGTGGAGGAGCGCAAGATCGGGGAGGACTCTCTCACGTTCGTCACCGGGGCGAAGCATGCGAAGGCCGTCTCCATCCTGATCCGTGGCGGCACCGAGCACGTG
>JAKIWU010000056.1 GCA_022749905.1 Thermoplasmata archaeon | reverse complement strand
CGCATCGCCGAGATCGAGAACGACCTCCTGCGCGAGCGCGGCATCGCCGCCATGGGTGGCGCGCCGCCGAGCCCGGGCCGCATGCGGGCCCTGCGCACCAACGTCGCCCGCGCCCTCACCGTCCGTTCCCAACGCGCCATCACGGCGCGCGCCGCGAAGTAGGAGGACCCCTACGATGTCGGCGATCCATGGGAGACCCCGCGCTCCGCCTCTCGATCCCGCCTTCGCCGGCGAGATCCTCGGCGCGCCGCTCCACGTGCGACATCCGGGGCTCGTCCAGGGGGCGCTCGACGGCGTTCTCATCGACGAGACGCTGAACCTTCTCGTCGTCCGTGTTGGGCCGGGCGATCGCGTCCTCAAGATCCCGAAGGCCGGCGCCTCCGGCACCATCGTCGTCGGCGACCGGGAGCTACCGTTAAATGGCGAATCCCTACGCGTCCGTCCCGAAGACCGCACGAAGCGCGCCGGCGCCCGCGGTCGGGGGCGCTGAACCGATGCCCGCTCGAGCTCGATCCCCTCCGAAGCGACGCGCCCGCGACATCGGGCTCGATGTGCGCGCCCCCAAGGAGAACTGCGACGACCGCCACTGTCCGTTCCACGGCCGCCTTCCCGTCCGGGGGCAGGTCCTCGAGGGTACGGTCGTCTCGACGGCCATGCAGAGGACCGCCGTGGTCGAGCGGACGCTCCTGCATTTCGTGCCGAAGTACGAGCGGCTCGAGAAGCGCCGACGTCGCTACCTGGCCCACAGCCCCCCGTGCCTCGGCGTTCCCGTAGGACACCGCGTGCGGATCGCCGAGACCCGGCCCCTTTCGAAGACCGTGAGCTTCTGTATCGTCCAGGACCTCGGAGAGGCGCACCAGAAGGTGGCCGGCGAGGAAGCGGTCGTTGCCCCGGCCGAGCCCGTTCCCGCTGCTCCGACCAAGGAGGAGGCGCCGTGAAGGGGCTTCCGGGCCGGAGAAGCCGCGGTCTCCCGAAGGGAGCGAGGCTCGACTGCGTCGACAACACCGGGGCGAAGATCGTCGAGATCATCGCGGTGATGAACTGGCATGGCACGCATCGACGGTACCCGAGGGCCGCCATCGCCGACCTCGTGGTCGTTTCCGTCAAGAAGGGGACGCCGGAGATGCGCCGTCAGGTCCTGCACGCCGTCATCGTCCGCTCGCGCTCGGCGATCCACCGGGCCGACGGCACGAGGCTCGAGTTCGAGGACAACGCTGCCGTGATCACGACCGAGACCGGCGAGATCAAGGGTTCGCAGATCAAGGGGCCGGTCGCCAAAGAGGCGGCCGAGCGATGGCCCAGGATCGCCGCTGCTTCGTCCATCATCGTATAGGAGGGAAGGAGGGCACGTGACGACGTCGCGACAACCGCGCCGCCAGCGGCGGGCCGCCTTCGAGGCGGATCTCTTCGAGCGGCGACGCCGCCTCGCGCTCCCGCTCTCGCGGGAGCTCAAGAAGCGCTACGGGCGCCGGAGCCTCGCCGTCCGCAAGGGCGACACGGTGCGCATCCTTTCCGGGAGCTACGTCGGCCGCGAGGAACGCGTGGCTCGCGTCAACCGCCGCGACTACTCCGTCACCCTCGACAACGTGACCGGCAAGACCGCGGATCAGAAGCTCAAGCCCCTCCCGATCCGACCGAGCCACCTCGTGCTCACGCACCTCAATCTTTCCGACGCGTGGCGCCGACGCAGCCTCAAGGTCCCCGAGGGAGAGGTGTCCGAGGAGACCATCGAGGAGGGCGCGGGCACAACGCCCGAGCCTGAGGCCGGAGGGAAGGCATGACGTTCCGTTTGAAGCGCGTCGCCGCGCCCAAGTCGTGGACGATCCGTCGCAAGGGGACGAAATGGATCAAGCGACCGGCTCCGGGTCCTCACGCGCAGAAGGAGTCGATGCCTCTCCTCCTCATCCTCCGCGACGTCCGTCACGTCGCCCGGACGGCTCGGGAGGCTCGTGTCATCGCGCGTGCGGGAAGCGTCCTGGTCGACAATCGGATCGTGCGCGACCTCGACCGGGGTGTGGGCCTGATGGACACCATCACCCTCTCGACGCCGACGCCCGAGCACTTCCGCGTCCTGAAGGACCACCGGGGGAAGCTTGTCCTCGTGCCGATCGAGGGAAGCGAGGCCCAGCTGAAGATCGCGCGCGTCCGATTCAAGCACGCCGTGCGCGGCGGCCGCGTCGAGGTGACGCTGCACGACGGGAGGAACCTCCTCGTCGATGCGTCGACCCCCTACAAGGTCGGCGACTCCCTCAAGCTCGAACTCCCCGCGCAGAAGGTCGTCGGCCACCTCACCCTCGCGCCCGGACGGCTCGCCTACGTCGCCGGCGGGAGCCACGTGGGGGAAGTCGCGCGGGTGGAGCGGATCGAAGTCCGGAACTCCTCCCAGCCGAATCGTGTGCACTTCAAGGAAGGATTCGCGACGATCAAGGAGTACGTGTTCGTCATCGGGAACGAGACGCCCCAGATCTCGCTCCCCGGGGGCCTCGCCCGATGAGCGCACCCTCCGCCGCGGCGGTCCCGCCGAGCCCGCCCTCCTCGCCCGGCGCGAACCCGCTGAGGGATCTTCGGATCGTCAAGATCGTCGTCAACGCGGGCGTCGGCGAGTCCGGGGAACCGCGCACCAAAGCCCACCACGTCCTCGAGATGCTCACCCACCAGAAGCCCGTCGCGACGCGTGCCCGCACGACGAACCGCGACTTCGGGATCCGCGCGGGCCAGGAGATCGGCGCCAAGGTGACCTTGCGCGGCAAGGCCGCGGTCGAGTTCCTCGACCGCGCGCTCGAATCCCGCGATCGCCAGCTCGACCCGCTGTCGATCGATCCGAACGGCAACGTCTCCTTCGGGGTCCCCGACTACACCGATTTCACCGGCATGAAGTACGATCCCGAGATCGGCATCCGCGGGATGGACGTCTGCGTCGAGATCGGGCGCGCGGGGTGGCGGATCCGCGAGCGCACACTCGCGCGCCGCCGTATCCCCGCGACCCTCCGAGCCACGCGGGAGGAGACCCGCAAGTTCCTCGCCGAACGCTTCCGCGTCGTCTTCCTCGAGTAGGGCGATGAAACCCAAGAAGCTCTTTGGTCGGAAGGTCGGTTGCCTGCGCTGCGACCGCAAGCGCGGGATCGTGCGGCGCTACGGTCTTCATGTGTGCCGGCAGTGCTTCCGCGAGGTCGCCATGGATCTCGGCTTCCGCAAGTACGAGTGAGGGGGAACGATGCAGCACGATCTCCTCAATGACGCGCTCGTCCAACTGCGGCACGCCGACCGGCAAGGGCAGGCGAAGGTCGACCTCCACCCGACCTCGAAGCTCATCGGCGAGGTGCTGAGGCTCTTCCGCGAGCACCAGTACATCGGCGACTTCACCTTCGTCCCCGATGGCCGCGGCGGTCGCTACGACGTCGCCCTCGCGCGTCGGATCAACTCCTGCGGCGTCATCAAGCCCCGTCTGAACGTCGGGGCGCGTGCGATGGAGCGCTACGAGGCACGCTACCTTCCCGCGCAGGACTTCGGGCTCCTCATCCTGACGACGAACCAGGGAGTCATGACCCACCCGAAGGCGCGCGAGCTCGGGATCGGCGGGAGGTTGCTCGCCTATGTCTACTGACCGCGCGCTCGACCGGGCCGAGGTTCCCATTCCGCCCAAGGCGACCCTCACGGTCGAGGGCCGGACCCTCAAGGCTAAGGGACCGCGGGGCGAGGTCGTCCGCCCGTTCCCCGCCGATGTCGTGCGGATCGAGCTCCGCGAGGGGCTCGCGATACTCACGCTGCTCATCCACCCCGACCGCAAGCGGGCGCAGGCGCTCCTCGGAACCTGGGCGGCGCACGTGCGCAATCTCGCGATCGGCGTCACCTCCGGATTCGAGGCGCGCATGAAGGTCGTCGCGGCCCACTTCCCAATGAAGGTCCATGCCAAGGAGGAGGAGCTCCTCATCGAGAACTTCCTCGGCGAGAAGCATCCCCGCACGGCCCGGCTCATCCGCGGCGTCACCGCGACCGTCGACGGGGACTACGTGATCCTCTCGGGCCACGATGTCGAGGAGGTCGGACAGAGTGCCGCGAACATCGAGCGCGCGACCCGCATCCGCGACTACGACCCGAGGGTCTTCCAGGACGGCATCTTCCTCGTCGATCGCGCGCATCCGAAGGAGTCGAGCTGATGGCGGCGGAGGAGAAGGCCGAGGCGAGGAAGGACGCCGCCCCCGCCGAGGCGCCCCCCAAGGCGTCCACTCCGCCGAAGTCCGGCGCAGCGACCCCGAAACGTTCGGTCCGCACCGGCGCGCGCCGCCCTCCTTCATCCGCCCCGGCCCCGGCGGCTGGCGAAACCCCTGCGAAGGCGAGCCCCAAGAAGTCCGAGGGTCCGAAAGCCCCTCGTCGCCCCGTGCTCGAGCCGGAGCTTGCCCGCCTACTCGCGATCCGGCGGGAGGTCGGACGGCGCCGCCCGAAATTCGTTAGGACGGCGAGTCACCGGTATTGGAGGATCGGACGCTGGGAGTCATGGCGCGCCGCGACGGGGATCCAGTCGAAGCAGCGCCGACATTACGGCTACCGGCCGGTCGTGGTCTCGATCGGCTTCGGATCGCCCAGGAGGACCCGCGGCCTCACCCCGACGGGCTTCCGGCCGGTGATCGTCCACACGACCGCGGAGATCGAGCGCCTCGAGAAGGGGGCCGACGCAGCGATCATCGCGCGCACCGTCGGCGTCCGACGCCGGCTCGTCCTCGAGGAGACGGCCCGCAAGCTCGGCATCCACGTCCTGAACCCGATCGGCGGCCCGCAGAAAGAGGAGTAGCGTGCCCGATCTTTCGAACCAACGCCGGATGGCCTCGCTGCTGCTCAAGTGCGGGGAGGGACGGGTATGGATCGATCCCGCGAGCCAGGAGGAGATCGCGGACGCCGTGACGCGCTCCGACATCCGCAGCGCGATCAAGGCTCGGGTCATCCGGGCGAAACCGATCCGCGGCACCTCGAGGGCGAGGGCGAAGCGCCACGCCGCAGAGGTCGCGAAGGGTCGCCACGCGGGTCCGGGCTCACGACGCGGGAGCCCGTCCTCTCGCGTACCGAAGAAGGAGCGATGGATGAACCGGATCCGCGCGCTCCGCAAGCTCCTCGCCGAACTCCGAGAGACGAAGCAGATCACCCCCGCAGCCTACCGGAAACACTACCGCCACGCGAAGGGTGGCATGTACCGCAGTCGGGCGCACCTTCTTCTCAACCTGCGGCTCGCCGGCGACCTCAAGGAGGCGCGTCCATGAGCGAAGGACCGAGGCACCGCGTTCCGTTCCGGCGCCGCCGGGACGGAGAGACCGACTACCGGAGCCGCCTCAAGCTCCTCAAGTCCGACCGGCCGCGTGCCGTGGTTCGGTTCTCCCACCGCCGGGTCCTCGTGGCGGTCACCGAGTACGATCCGGTCGGGGACCGCGTGCTTGCTTCCGCGGAGAGCCGAGAGCTCGGGGCCATCGGCTTTCCCTCAGGGAGCCTCGTGTCCACCCCCGCCTCCTACCTCACGGGCTACCTCGCCGGACTGCGCGCGAAGGCCGCGGGCGCGAGCGCCGTCGTCCTCGACGTCGGGCTCCGTCACCCCTCGAAGGGCGGTCGACTCCTCGGCGCGCTGAAGGGACTCCTCGACGCCGGTCTCGAGATCCCGCATGGGGAGGAGGGGTTCCCGTCGGCGGACCGCCTCGCGGGAAAGCACATGAAGAGCCCCCTTCCGAAACCCTTGCAAGAGTACAAGCAGGCGCTTCCCGCGCAGATCGAGCGCCCGAAGGGGGCCGAATGAGCGCCGCAGCCGCGATGCCAGCACCGCCCTCCGGGGAGCAACGTGGGTTCGGGGGTCCACCGCCTCCACCCCCGTGGGTTCCGAAGACCGAGCTCGGCCGACGCGTCCACAGCGGCGGGATCGCCACCATGGCCGAGGCTCTCGCGACCGGACTCCCGCTCCGCGAGGCCGAGATCGTCGACAAGCTCCTTCCGATGCTGCACGACGAGGTGCTCGACGTCAACATGGTCCAGAGGATGACCGACTCGGGCCGCCGGTTCAAGTTCGCCGTCACGGTCGTCGTCGGGAACGGCGACGGCTACGTGGGCCTCGGGCGCGCGAAGGGCCGCGAGGTGGGACCGACGATCCGCCGTGCGATCGACCGTGCGAAGCTCACGGTGATCGAGGTGTTCCGGGGATGCGGCAGCTGGGAATGCGGCTGCGGTCGCGCCCACACGGTTCCGTTCCTCGCACGCGGTCGTTCGGGCTCGGTCGTCGTCAAGTTCCGCCCGGCGCCCCAGGGCGTCGGCCTTGCCGTCGGCGATGTGACGAAGCCGATCCTCCGGTTCGCGGGCATCACCGATGCCTGGGGCTACACGGACGGCCACACGAAGACCACGGTGAACTACGCGCAGGCAGCGTTCCGCGCCCTCCGGGGCCTTTCGGAGCTCAAGGTCACCGACGCGGACCGGGCCCGCCTCAAGATCGTCCGCGGCGCCATCGGGCGCTCGATCCTTCCCCCGAAGGAGGAGGGAGCCCCCGGCGGCTTCCGCGGAGGTCGCCGCGGACCGGGCGGCCGCGGCGGGCCGCGCAGGGGCGGACCGCAACGCGGCGGACCGCCGCGCGGCGGGAGCACGGGAGCGCGCGCACCCGGGGCCCGCGGGCCGCCGACGCGGAGGTAAACGATGGCGTGGATGGTCATTCGGGTGCGCGGAGGGATCCACGCGCGCCGCGACATCGTCGAGACGCTCGACCTCCTGCACCTGACGCGCCCGAACCATGCCACGATCCTCCCCGAAGCCGAGACCTCGCGTGGGATGCTCGTGAAGGTCCAGGGCTACGTGACCTGGGGCGAGGCGGAGCCCGAGACGCTCGGGATGCTCCTGCGCGAACGGGGGGAAACGTCCGAGGGGGCTCGGCTGCACGACCCGAACGGAAAGCCTGAGAACGCCGCGGACCTCCCGGGGATCACCCGGCAGGTGGCGAGCCAAGGGCTCGCGCGCGCGCACGGCGTCCGTCCGCTGTTCCGCCTCCACCCTCCGAAGGGAGGCTGGCGTTCGACGAAGAAGCCGTTCGCCCTCGGGGGCGCGCTCGGCTACCGGGGCCGTGCCATCAACGATCTCGCCCGGAAGATGCTCTAGGGGGAGAACGATGCCGAGTCGGACGAGGAAGTTCCGGGGGCTCAGGACCCATGGCCGCGGGATCAAGGCGGGCCGAGGGGCCGGAAAGCAGGGAGGCCGCGGGAACGCGGGCCTTCACAAGTACAAGTTCAAGTCGATGCTCATCTACGCGCCGGATCACTTCGGACGTCACGGGTTCAAGCGCCCCTACCAGATCGTCGAGCGCCCCCTCGCCCTCAACGTCGGCGAGCTCGAACTGATGGTGCCGATCCTGAGGGCCGCCAATGCGCTGGTGGAGGAGGGAGGCTCGTTCGTGGCCGACCTCTCGCGGATCGGCGTCGACCGGCTGCTCGGGGGCGGGAGCGCGGAGCGACCGTGGAAGGTCGCGGTGGCCCATGCGACGCGCCACGCCCGGGAGAAGGTCACCGTGGTGGCGCCCGCGCCGTCGGCCGCCCCCGCCGCCGCTCCCCCCTAGGGCATATAAGCCGCGAGCGAGGTTGATTCGCCGCCGATGGAGGACGAGGAGACCCCACGCAACTACGCTTGGGCGATCCCCATCCTCGTCATCGCCGCGGTCATCCTGAGCCTCGACTGGATCTGGGGCCACCCGACGGTCATCGGGTTCGCGCTCGCCGCGCTCGCGACCGGCATCGTGCTGTTCCTCTTCTTCCTCGGCCTTTCCTACGACGGCGAGAAATCGAAGCTCTACGGACTGAAGCCGGTCACCTCGAGGATGCCCGCGGTCGCCCAGCCGAAGGGCCACGTGCAGTTCCGCACGAAGATGTTCTGGGTCGTGGGGGTGCTCCTCCTCTACTTCCTCCTCACGAACGTCTACCTTTACGGCGTCGACCAGGCGACCGTCGTCGACCTCTTCCAGAGCTACCGCGCGATCCTCGCGGGCGCTCAGGGCACGCTGATGCACCTCGGCATCGGCCCGATCGTGACGGGCTCGATCATCATGCAGCTGTTCACCGGGGCGAAGATCATCAACCTCGACCTCACCAACGACGAGGACAAGGGGATGTACCAGGGCTCGCAGAAGGTCATGGTCGTCGCGATGATCTTCGTCGAGGCGGTCCCCCAGGTCTACGGGTACCTCTCGCCCTCGAACGCGCTCATCTCCTCCCTAGGCGGCCTCTCGCCCGGGAACGGGACCCTCCTTGCCGAGCTCATCATCATCGCCCAGCTCGTCTTCGGGAGCTACCTCGTCTTCCTGATGG
>JAKIWU010000055.1 GCA_022749905.1 Thermoplasmata archaeon | reverse complement strand
CTCGCGCGGGAAGGTACGGGTGGCGGCGTCCTTCTGTTCGGAGGATGGGACGGGAATAGCTTCACTCTGAAGAATTCAAGCTACCTCTTTCAAGGCGGGCATTGGTCGACGATCAAAGTGAATGGACCCAATCCGGAGGTGCGTCGAGGCGCCTCGTGGAGCCTTGATCCAGTCTGCAACTGTGCTGTCTACTTCGGAGGGGAGACTCAGGTGAACGGGAGTGCGAACCAAAAAAATCACCAGGACACGTGGGTCTACGGAGCGGTGAGGGTGACGTTGTTCGCCACTGGACTCCCAAATGGCCAAAGGTGGAATGTTACGATGGACAACTCACTCAACTCGAGTTCTAGCGGAATGGTCTCGTTCTCGGAAGGTGTGGGCTCCCACAATGCTTCAGTGCCTGCGTATGGGACCGGATATGGGTCTCGTCTGGGCCCCAATTCCACTCTGTTCCCAGTGCTGGTGGTGAATGTTGACCTCAATATCTCGATCGCGTACCGCGCCCAGTACTCCTACAACGCAACGATCGTACCAGTCGGAGCTGGTTCGGTCGGCCCCGGCTCGGGTTGGTATGCTGCGGGGTCCTCCCTTCTGCTTTCCGCAACCCCGGTCTCCAAGTACGAGTTCGGATCTTGGAAGGGTTCAGGTATTGGATCGTATACCGGCAGTCCCGACCAGGCTAGGGTGACAATGAGCGGACCAATTGTTGAAATCGCTATTTTCAGCAAGTTGTACCCCATGAACTTCACCCTAGTCGGAGTTGTCCCGGGCACAACCTGGAGCGTCCTTGTGGGCGGCGTTCGCGCCATCGGAAACCAATCGATCCTGACGCTCTACGAACCCAATGGATCGTACAGTTGGCAGTTCCTGAACGTCTCCCTCTCCCCATGGGCTCTGCTTGATGCTCACCCAGATTCGGGGATCTTGAACGTCACCGGATCGGGGACCAACCTCGTCCTCGTGCCGTTCGATGACTTCAGAGTCACCTTAGACACTTCCCCTACCACGGGGGGTTCTCTGACCTCCCGATCGGGATGGTATCCCGCTGGAACGAATCTTAGGCTATCGGCAGCCCCATCGCCGGGATTCGCATTCAGCTCATGGTCGAGCCGAGACTCCGGGGGGGAGAACTCCTTTCAAAACCCGCTCTCCCTGTCCGTCAATGCGCCTATTAATGAAACCGCGAATTTCGTACACGCCCCTAGACAGGCCGGTGCCACCTCGCTCCCGCTCATCCTCGCGGTGGACGTGTGCTTGGGTGCCATCCTTCTGGCACTTCTCCTGATCAGCATGAGGAGAAAGAAGGCCTCGCCTCACCCTTGATCGAGGCGGCATCGGCGCGCAGTCGCGTCCGGCGCGTTCACTCATCGCGGTCAGCCATCGACCGCGCGCTCCCCTCATCAAGGTCGCGGCGGCTCGGGCGAGCAGAGTAGAATCTTCCTAGCGCCCTCGCCGCCGTTCCCTCGCTTCGCTCGGCGACCATGATGGGGGCACGGCCTCGGTCCTCGCTCGGGCCGCTCGGCCCGGGGCCTGCGCGCTTGCTCCGCATCGATGACCGCGATGAGCGCGCCACGAAACGCCTTCGAGACCGCCACATTGTCCGCCGAATTCGCCGCTCGAGCCCATGTCCGGATTCCGGGCAGCAACCGCACCTTCGAGGTGCGGGAGGTCCTTCGGGGAATGGGCCTCCGGTGGGATCCCGTATCCCACGCTTGGCACGGGACTCTTCCCGTTGTTCAAGGATCGCAGCTTGCTCGCGAATACGGCCTGAGGCCCCAAGTCGTCCCTCCGATCGAGGCGTTCGCCTCGGCGGCGACCCCGGAGCCTCTCGTCGCGTCGCCGTCTCTGCCTGTGGGGCCGCGACCGCCCGTGTCCCACCGGGCCATACGCGATGGCTCCCGAACGCGCGCGAAGCCCTCGACCCTCCTCGCGGACAAAGTCCGGGAGGCGTCCACGTCCCTTGCCGCAGGTTCGACTCTCTCGACATCATTGCCGGGTTCTCGACCGCCCAATCATGTGGCGATGATAGGCTCGTAAAAGGTATCATGTCGGGGGGGGGATTTGAACCCCCGGCCCCAGGATCTCTCCAGGAGGAGCGTGACGCTCCTCCTCTATGAGTCCCGTGCTCTACCGGGCTGAGCCACCCCGACAGCAGGGAACGCCATAGGTCGCTCGGGATAGCTCCGGGGTCACTATCCGGCGGGAGCCTCGACCGCCGATTCGGCGGCGGGCGGAATCCCATCCGAGCCCGGTATCGCGGGCGAGGGGACCGGTGGCGCCGGGCCCTCTTCCGCGATGATCCCGTGCACCTCCGACCTTCGGATCTCGATCTTCTTGAGCGGGTAGAGCGGTTTCATTCCGTGTGCGAGGAGCTTGGCGAGCTCGCCCTGAAGCATCTCACGAACGAACTCTGCCGAGGTGCGCTTCAGGGCCTCCTCGAGGAGCAACGAGCGGATGCGGTGGCGGAGTTCGGCCCGCAGCCTGGTCTGGAGGCGTTGCTCCCCGACGGCGACGGGTTTGAGGACGATCTCGACCCCATCCTTCGTAATCACGGGAAGGGAGGTGTCGATCTTCGACCGCTTGCGTCGCGCGAGGCGCCGGACGTAGTCGGAGGTCAGTTCGTGGCCGATAAACCGCGTCTCGGCCACGTTGTCGGAGGAGACGCGATCGATCTGGAACTGGAGCTTCACATGGGCCTTGCCGATGTCCGCGCCGCCGGAGATCTCCTGCAGCGTCGTTTCGAGGGTACGGCCGATGATCTGCTCCGGTTCGGACGCCATGGTCTCACCGATCTCGACGTACTGGAAGAACGAAGGGGCCCGGACCTTGAACCAGTGCTTGGAGCGCCACTTGTCCTTGACCGTGCGGGCCAAGGTCGTCTTCTTGGCGGGGGCTTCCTTCTCGGCCATCCGGTGGGGCCGCCGACCGGGCCTCCGTACATAATGCTACCTCGCGCCAAGGTTTCCGACGACGAGAGCACGTCGCGAAGGTACGCGCTTCCGACAAGGTAAATACCGCGAGCCCCGCTCCGCGGCGCATGGCCTCAGGAGCGTCGGTGCCGGCGCGTGCCGACCCTCCTATCGGCACACACTCGACCGCTCGCCAGCTCCGCGAGATGGGCGCCCGAGCCGCGAGCCCGGCGGAGCGACTGCGATCCGAAGTTCTGGGTCGCCTGGCCCAGGGGCTCCAGCAGGGGTTGCGACGAGAGGCCGCGATCCGCAGCCTGTTCCCTGGTACCATCCTCTCCGACGCGACGTACGAGGACCTCGTCACGGGGCTCGTCGCTGGCGCCCACACGCTCCTCTTCGGACCCTCGGGCGCAGGCAAGACGAGTCTTGCGAAGGAGATCTGGGAGCTGTTCCCGAAGGACCTCTGGGTGGTGCCGGCCTGCCCCGTCCAGGATCACCCTCTCAGCGTCTCGGATCCCGACGTCGCCGCACGCTTTCCCCCCTGCCCCATCTGCCGAAGGCGCTTCGCGCCGGACGGCGAGGTCGCGCAGTTCTCTCCGGCTTCCGTCGATCCGGCCAAGGTGCCCGCCGAATTCGTTCGCATGCGCGAGGGGTTCGGATTCGCCCGGCTCCAGGGGAGTTCCGAGGTCTTCCCTGACCACCTGACCGGCAACATCAACCTGCGGAAGCTCGAGGAGATCGGGGACCCAATGAATCCCCTCGTGCTCGAGCCGGGAAAGCTCCTCCAAGCCAACCGGGGCCTGCTTCTCGTAGACGAAATAGGCAAGCTCCCGCTCGGGACCCAGAACGTGCTCCTCCAGGCCCTGCAGGAGGGGACGGTCACTCCCTCGAAGTCGCGCGAGAGCTTTCCGGGGAACTTCGTCGCGGTCTGCACCTCGAACCTTTCCGATCTCGACAACATCAACGACCCCCTCTCCGATCGGCTCACGAGCCTCCACGTCGGCTACAACCGGCTCCACGCGCCGAACCGGCGGATTGTCGAGCTCGGCCGGGAACTCGCGCCAGGACCGCATGTCCCGGAGATCCTCCTCGACGCGGGCGTTCGGGTCATCGAGGCGTGGCGCCTGCGCGTCTCCGACGACAACCCCGACATCGGGGAGGTCGGCTCGAACCGGACGCTCATCGACGTCGACCATCGCGCGCGCGCGGTCGGGATCCTGGGGGGCCGGGCGATCGTCACCTCCGACGACCTACGCGCGGGGCTCCTGCACGCGATGCGCGGCCGCATCCGTGCCCGGAGCGGCGACTCGTTCCGGCAGAACGAGAAGCGGATCACCGAGTTCCTCGACCAACACCTCGAGCCGGCCCTCAAGCGGAGCGCGGGCGTCTACTGGTGCCGGTTCTTCCGTTCCGTCCTCAAGGAGAACGAGGGCGACGGGAAGGCCTTCGTCTCGGAGGGTCGCCGCCTCGTGACCGACCCCGCGCTCCAGACCGAGGTGAGCGCGGGGGGAGCGACCTTCCCGAAGTTCCGGCCCTTCCTTGCGTTCGTGGGCCAGCGCGAGGCACCACCGGAGTCGGTCCCCGCGATGGACGCGGCGATGGCGGAGTTCGCCCTGCTCGAGAAGCACTCGCTCTTCTCCTGCACCGCGGAGGCATCGGACGACGACGCCCCCCTCTAGCGACGCGGTCGACCTCCCGGACTGCAGCAGGTTCCCCGAGGACGTCGTTTCCGACGACCTGCTCGACCTTCTGGACACCCCGGAGCTCATTCGGGCCCTCGCGGAGGGCGGGTTCGAGGCCGCGAAGGCCCTCCTCGAGGAGCGAGCGCGTTCGGATCCCAAGCTCGCCGAGCGGATCGCGGCGATGCGGGAACGCCTGCGCCGCCAGGCGGAACGTCGTGTTCGTCGGACGATCGACGAGTACGCTCGGCGGATCGACGACCTCCAGACTGTCGGCCGCCGTACAAGCGAGGAGATCGAGCAGGAGCTCCGGGCCCTCGAGGCACGACGGAAGGCCGCGCGGTCCCTCGACCTCGCAAGCTTGGGGGATGCGGGCCTCCTCGACGACGTGCGATCGGCCCTTCTCCTCCCTGGACAGGCTTGGAACCGCCCGGAATCCAAGCCCGGCCTCCTCGCCCGCCTCCGGGCCCTCCTGGTCCGGCTCGCGGCTTGGTTCCGCGGCCTCTTCGGCCGCCGTCGATCCGCTCCGAGACAGCCCAGGGAGGACCGACGGATCGTGTTCGCCGCTCTCGCTGCCTCCGGGCGCACGATCGGTGCTTCTCAGGTAGGGGACGCCCTCGCCCACCTGACACCGGCCGAGAGACACCAGCTCGAGAGCTCCGTCGACAAGTCGATCCAGGCCCGGGAACGCGACCTCAAGAAGGCCGCCGAGGAGAAGCGCAAGGAAGCCGAAGCGCAACGTCGCGACCTCGAGGCGGAACGGGAGGAGGCGCGCCGGAGGGCGGAGCGGGATGCCTCGGAACGGGTGCGCGAAGCCGAAGAGGGGCGCCTCGCCCGGGAGCTCAAGGAACGTGGGTTCGTCACCGAGCGGGACGGCGCGATCGCCGTGACCTACGGACTCATCGAGCGGTTCGCGCGTCTCGTTCTCGAGGAGGAGACGCGGAGCCTCCCCGCGGATGTCCGACGTTCGCTCGCCGGTGCCGCTGCGACCGGCGTCTACGAGAAGGCGCGGCTCCGTCGAGCCGAGGAGGTCGCGCATCTCGACCTTCCGGGCTCGCTCCTTGCGGCGCGCCTCACGGGATCGCGGCATATCGACGAGTCGACGAGCTACGTCTACCGCGAAGTGACGAGCGAACGCGTGCACGTCGTGCTCGCCTTCGACAAGTCCGGGAGCATGGCGGAGTCGGAGAAGCTCCCCGCCGCGAAGAAGGCCCTTCTCGCCCTTTACATCGCGATCCGCAAGCGCCACGCCGACGCGACGATCGATGTCCTCGCGTTCGACAACGAGGTACGCCTCCTCGACCTGCTCGAGCTCTGGGAGTGCACGCCGGGTGCCTTCACGAACACGGCCGAGGCGCTGCACACGGCCCACCTCCTCCTCGAAAGCTCTCGCGCGAGCCGCAAGGAGGTCTACCTCGTCACGGACGGACTTCCCGAATGCTATACGGACGCGGACGGGCGCGTCCGTTCGGGCCAGCTCGATCTTGCGATGGGGCAGGCGCTCGAGCGGGCCCGCGAGCTCGCGACGGTGCCGGGCCTCAAGTTCTCGATGATCCTCCTGCGCTCGGAGCACCCGGAGTACGAGCTCGCCGCCCGCGAGATCACCCGGACGGTGCACGGCTCGCTGGCCGTCACGGACCCGGAGCAGCTTGGCATCGAACTCCTCGTCCGGTGGGCGGGCGGGACCGAAACCGTGAAGCGCCCGTCGGTTGCGCCGGCGCTCGACCGGGTTGGAGCCCCGTCGAAGGCCAAGGCGCGCCGTCGGCGGGTGGACCGTCGCATGGGCGGGTAGCTCGCCGAAGCTCCGCGGGACCGGACTGGGTCCTCAGGGCCCCGTGGAACCAACGACTTATTTGGCCGACCCTACATTCCCTACCGCGAGACGATGGCGACCCCCGACGAGCAGGCCCGCCTGCGTGAGCACCTCGCCGAGCTCCGGAAGGCCGCGCACGGGATCGGCAAAGACGTCGAGATCGAACTCGGCGCCATCGCGGACAAGATCGAGAAGCTCCCCTCGCGCACGGCGAAGGACGCGAAGTACGCCCTCTACGAGATCGAAGACGACCTCGCGGCGGCCGGCCACACGATCGACCGCCAGCTGAAAAAGCTCCCGGGCGAGATCGGCCGGGGCATGGTGGCCGCTGGGAGCGGCATCAAGAACGGTGCGGTCCGCTTGGGCGGCGCCACGCGCGACACCCTCGAGACCGTCGGTCACAAGACCAAGGAGGGGACGAAGAACGTCCTCGCCACCGCCGCCGGGGTCCGAAAGACCCCGATCAAGGAGTGGCGGCACCCCTCCGAGGAAGCGAAGGAAGGCGACGCCTAGGCCTCGGACCGTTGGGTCCCTGCCGCAAGGGCTGCCTTCGGCTGCGACGCGAGCATGTCCTTCGCTCCTTCCCGCAGCAACGCTGCACGGGCCTCCGAGAGGTACTCCCCCTCGAGATCGTATCCCTGGAACGCGACGCCGAGACGGGCCGCCGCGATCGCGGAGGGACCGATGCCGACGAACGGGTCGAGCGCGAGCCGGATCCGGCCGACCCCGTGGAGCTTGAGACATTGTTCGGGAAGTTCCGGAGGGAACGACGCGGGATGCGGCCGGTCCTTGGCCCGTCGGCGGATCGTCGGGTAGGGGAGGAACCACACGTTACCGCGGCATCGCACCCCGCGCTCCCCGGAGGCCCAGCGCGCGGCGTTCGACTTGTCCTGATAGGCGACTCCGATCGCGAGCCGGTCAAGGGCGACATCGCCCCGGCGGGTGAAGTGGAAGACGTACTCGTGGGCTGCGTTGAGGTAGCGGTCCGAGTTCACCGGCTTGTAGTGCCCGACGGCGATGTCCCGATCGAGGCCTGCGTCCCGGCCCGCATGCGCGCGCGCGATGGCGATCGACTTCACCCAGTGGATCACGTTCTGCAGGACGAACCGTTCCCCCGCCGCTCGGGCTACCTCCCAGGGCCAGCCCGGGTCGCTCGGCGGGCCCCCGAGGTTGAGGAAGAGGGATCCGTCGTCGGCGAGGACCCGGTCGATCCCCGCTCCCAGGCGCCCGATCCACGCGAGGAACTCCGGTCGGGGCCGGTCGTCGTCGTAGCCGCCGTACCGGACCCCGAGATTGTAGGGGGGCGAGGTCACCACCGCGTCGACGGAACGTTCCGAAAGACCCGTCGCGATCGCATCGAGCGCGTCCGCCTGGTCGAGTGCGATCGCGCTCCCACGAGGTCCCACGAGCCGGGCGAAGGGCTTCGGGGGCCCTGGAACCACGCTCGGTCCGCCCCGGGGCGACTACGCTCGGGCCGCAGGGGCGGGCGGGGTCGCAGGTTTGCCGCCGGTCCGCACCGCCATCTCGGACCGGGCCTCGGCGAGCGCGTCCTTCGGGTCCTTGTAGTAGAACGCGACGAGCCGGCCGACGTCGCGGTGCGTGAACGGGTGGAGCCGGGTGGCGCCGGCCTCGCGGAACTTCATGTACTCGAGCATCTCGATCCGGTTGCGCACCTCCTTTTCCATCTCCTTCATCGACCAGTTCTTCATGATCGCGACGCGCTCGTAGACGTAGGAGTGCCCCGAGAACAGGAAGGTGTCGTCGCCGGGATTCCAGGAGTAGACGGAGTTCGTGATGAGCTCGTTCGTCTCGGGGTCGAGACCGACGATCTCTGTGAGGCTCGAGACGCGGCGGGTCATCTTGTTGCCCACCTTCACCTGCCGCTGGAGGAGGACGAGGTTGAGCGCGCTCACGAGCGAGCGCGGGAGCGAGATCGGGGGGTTCTCCATCCTATGGACCATCGCCGAGACGCTCTCGGCGTGGAAGGTCGTG
>JAKIWU010000054.1 GCA_022749905.1 Thermoplasmata archaeon | reverse complement strand
CGGCCGGAAGGGCCGTTCCGGTTCCCACCGCCCCTACCCGCTCCGCAAGCCGGAGTGGGTCACCGCGGAGGTCGGGGAGGTCGTGGAGGAGGCCGTGAAGCTCGCGAAGGGCGGGATGGGGCCCGCCCAGATCGGTGCCGTCCTGCGGGACGGTTCGGGGGTACCTTCCGTTCGGGCCGTCACCGGAAAGCGGATGACCACGCTCCTCGCCGAGCACGGGGTCAAGCGCGAGCTCCCCGAGGACCTCCAAGCGCTTCTGAAGCGCGTGGTCCATCTGCAGCGGCATCTCGTCGGGCACCCGAAGGACCTCTCGAACCAGCGCGGTCTCGCGCTCATGGAATCGAGGATTCGAAGGCTCGCCCGGTACTACAAATCACAGAAACTTCTACCGGAGAGCTGGCGGTACACGTCCGCTGGCGCCGTGCTCCAGGTGGAGTGATGCCCTCGGGGCCTGAGCATTTCGTCACTCAGCCGACCTACACGAGCGAATTCACGCGTGCGCGCGCGCTCCTGCTCGCCCACCCGGGTCGTTGGAGGGTCATCTATCACTACGACGGGGATGGGATCGCGAGCGCCTCCTCCGCGGTTCGGATGCTCCGCCGGCTGGGGTATGCCTTCCAGGCGACCCCCCTCGTGGGCGTCGAGCGCGGCCGGATCGACTCCCTCCTTTCCGGCACCCACGGACCGGTGCTCGTGGTCGACACGGGGGCAAGCTGGCTCGACCGGTTCGCGGAGCATCCCCACCCGGTCATCGTCCTCGACCACCATCAGTATCCGGGCGCCCCCCAACCGCCGGAGCTCCCCGACCGTGTGGCCTTCGTCGATCCGATCGACTGGGGGGTCGACGGGACCTCGGAGCTCTGCGCGGCGACGCTCACCTGGCTCTTCTCGATCTTCATCGATCCGGTGAACTGGGACAACGCACCCTGGGGTCTGTCGGGGGCGATCTCCGATCGCCAACACGTCGGAGGTTTCCGCGGCCTCAACGCGAAGCTCCTCGAAGAAGCCGTCGGGCGGTCGTTGGTCGAGAAGGTGCGCGGATTGCCCCTCTATGGCTCGAATCTCTCCGAAGCGCTCGCGCGCTCCATCGATCCGTACCTCCGAGGGATCTCGGGGAAGCCGGTCGAGTGCGACCGGTTCCTCGAGGCTCTGAAACTCGACCCCCGGCGCCCACCGAACTCCCTCGACTCGAGCGAGCGGAGCCGCCTCGGGTCCGCGATCCTCGCGCGGCTCGTTCAGCAGGGCACGCGACCGGAGTTCGTCGAGGCGTTCCACGCGGACCGGTACCGGCTGGCCGATGGCACCGATGCCGAGGAGCTCGCAAACCGCCAGAACGCGACGGGCCGCATCGGGGAACCCGGGGAGGGCGTCGCGCTCGCGCTCGGGGACTCGAAGGCGCTCGCCCGCGCCCGCGAGGCCGAGGAAACCTGGCGGACGGGAATCCTCACCGGTCTGCGGCGGATCGAGGAGGGAGGCGTCACGGAACGACCCGCGCTCCAGTGGTTCGAGAGTCCCGACACCACGCTCGCCGGTACGCAGGCGGGTCTTGCGATGAACTACCTCCTCGACCCGAATCGCCCGGTGGTCGCGTTCTCCCGCGGAGGCCCTTCCGTCAAGGTCTCGGGCCGCGGGACCGCGTGGCTCGTGGGACGCGGCCTCGATCTCGCAACCGCGTTCCGGGAAGCGGCCGGCGTGGTGGGCGGCGAGGGGGGCGGGCACCGGATCGCGAGCGGCGCCACCATTCCCACGGACGCAGTCGACCGCTTCCTTGATGAGGCGGACGAGCGGATTGGACACCAGATTCCCCGCCCCGGAGGCTTGTGAGCACCCCCGCGACACCGGTCCACGCCCGCGACGATCCGTCGCGCGTCCGCAACCACGCCGTGGAGCGGGAGATGCACCGCTCCTACATCGACTACGCGATGAGCGTCATCGTCGGGCGGGCCCTTCCCGACGGACGCGACGGCCTGAAGCCGGTCCAGCGGCGGATCCTCTGGTCGATGTGGGAGTCCGGCGTGGCGCACGACAAGCCGTACCGCAAGTCCGCCCGCACGGTCGGCGATGTCCTCGGCAAGTACCATCCGCACGGGGACCTCTCGGTCTACGACGCCCTCGTCCGGATGGCGCAGACCTTCTCGCTCCGCTACCCCCTCATCGACGGCCAAGGAAACTTCGGCTCGATCGACGGCGACTCCCCCGCAGCGATGCGGTACACGGAGGCGCGCCTCTCCGCCCTCGCGTCGGAGATGCTCGAGGATGTCGAGAAGGACACCGTCGGCTGGCTCGACAACTTCGACGGGAGCCTGAAGGAACCGAAGGTCCTCCCGAGCCTCCTGCCGAACCTGCTCGTCAACGGATCCGCGGGGATCGCCGTCGGGATGGCGACGAACATGCCCCCGCACAATCTCTCCGAGGTCGTCGACGCCCTCCAGCTCCTCCTCGAGAAGCCCTCGGCGACGCTCGACGAGATCATGGCCCGACTCCCCGGCCCGGACTTCCCGACCGGCGGCCTTCTCGCCGCTTCGAGCGGCATCCGCGAGGCCTACCAAACGGGCCGGGGCATGCTGCGCGTCCGCGGGAAGGCCGAGATCCGGGAACGCGACGGGAAAGACGAGATCGTGATCACCGAGATCCCGTACGAAGTGAACAAGACCGCGCTCCTCGAGCTCATCGCGGACCTCGTGAAGACGAAGCGGCTCGACGGGATCGTCGACCTCCGCGACGAGTCGGATCGCCACGGGACGTCCGTGGTCCTCGAGCTGCGACGCGACGCGCCGGCCGAGATCGTTCTGAACCGGATCTACGAACACACGATGCTCGAGACGAGCTTCGGCGTGATCAATCTCTGCCTCGTCGACGGGCGGCCCAAGGTCCTGTCGCTCCCCGAGCTCCTCGCCCAGCACCTCGCGCACCGCCGGGATATCCTCACCAAACGGACCCGCTCCGACCTCGGCAAGGCCGAGGCGCGACGCCACCTGCTCGAGGGCTTTCTCACCGCGATCGATCACATCGACGAGGTGATCCGGATCATCCGCAAGGCTCCGGACGCTGCCGCCGCGGAGACGTCGCTGATGGGGAAGTTCCTCCTCTCGACCGAACAGGCGAAGGCGATCCTCGACATGCGGCTCGCGCGCCTCACCGCGCTCGAGCGCGCCGGGGTCGTCCAGGAGAAGACGGAGCGCGATGGCGAGATCCGCCGGTACAAGGAGATCCTGGCCTCGCCGAAGGAGCTCGACAGGCTCGTCGTCCACGAGCTCAACGAGCTGAAGCGGAAGTTCGGCGACGCGCGCCGCACCCAGATCGTCCCCGAGTTCACCGAACGCACGCTCGAGGACCTCATCCCGGACAGCGACGTCGTCGTCCTCGTTACGCGCGACGGCTACGTGAAGCGCCTCCCGCTCGACCAGTATCGCCGGCAGCGGCGGGGCGGGCGCGGCCTCATCCGGATGGAGACGAAGGAGGAGGACTACGTCATCCGGACCTTCGTGACCCGCACGCACGATAACGTGCTGTTCTTCACGACCCTCGGCCGGGTGTACCGCCTGAAGGCGTACGAGCTCCCCGAGGGAAGCCGCCACTCGAAGGGGAAGGCCGTCATCAATCTCCTCGGCAAGCTGCGGACCGGGGAGAAGGTCCAGACGCTCCTCCCGATCCGGGACCTCGCCACCGTAGGCTCCCTGGTGTTCGCGACGCGCAAGGGCACGGCGAAGCGCACGGGGCTTGGCCAGTTCCAGAACATCCGCACGAACGGGATCCAGGCGGTGCTCCTCGAGGAGGAGGACGAGCTCATCGGGGTCGCGCTCGTCACGGATGAACGCGCCGAGGCCGTGCTCGCGACGAGCTCGGGCCAGCTCGTCCGGTTCCCGATCTCCGAGGTTCGCGAGATGGGACGCGCCGCCTACGGGGTCATCGGCGTTCGGCTCTCCAAGGAGAAGGGCGACCGCGTGGTCGCCATGGCACCCGTCGACGCACGCTTCCCCGACCTCCTCACGATCACGTCGACGGGCTTTGGGAAACGCTCCCCGGTCGACGACTACCGCGAGACACGGCGCGGCGCGAAGGGGGTCCGCACCATCCGGACCGGCGGTCGGAACGGCGAGGTCGTCGCGGTCTTGCCCACGAACGAATCGTCGGAAGTCCTCGTGACCACCCAGCGCGGGATCACGATCCGCCTCGCCGCCTCGACCATCCGATCCCAGGGCCGGAACACGATGGGCGTCCGGATCATCCGCCTCGACGAGGGCGACGAGGTCAAGGACGCCGTCGTCCTGGTCGGGACCTCCGACGAGACCCCGGGCCCGAGCCCCGCAGCCCCGGCGGGCGAGGGGGCCGAGATTCCGGAGGCCGACGAGGGGGGGGACGACGATGCGCCGGCGCCCGAGGGGTAAGACGATCCTGCGCTGCCCGCACTGCGGGTCGGACCGGCTCATCTTCGAGGGGGGTCTCATCCTCGGCCAGCTCTACCATTGCCTCGCGTGCGACTACGTCGGATCGCTCGTCCTCGAGACGGACGAGGCGACCGAGAAGCGCACCGCGACCTAACCGGGATTGTCGCCGGGAGACCCGTCGACGGTTCGCTCCTCGACCTCGGTGTCCCGGGTCCCTCGGAGATGGTCCGCGAGCTTCAACGCCTTCACGGTCGTCGCGACCTCGTGGACGCGTACGATGTCGGCTCCGCCGAGGGCGGCGGCGACGGCCGCAGCGAGGCCGGCTTCCGTCCGCTCCCCGACACCCGCCCCTTCGAGCGCCCAGCCGAGGAAGGATTTGCGGGAGGCGCCCACGACGACCGGTGGACCGAGGGAGCGGAACTCCGCAAGGTGGGCCAGGAGTTCGAGGCTTTGCTCGGAAGTCTTGCCGAAGCCGAGGCCCGGATCGATGAGGAACTGGCCGGGTGCGATCCCCTCCGCTTCGGCGAGAGCACACGCATCGGACAGGGCCCCGAACACCTCGCCCCGCACGTCGTTGTACTCGACGTTCGTCTGCATCGTCGCCGGGTCCCCGCGCATGTGGAGCACGATCACCGGCGCCCCGGTCCGAGCCACGAGCCGTCGCATCTCGGGCGTGCGGAGCCCTCCGACGTCGTTGATGAGGTCCGCGCCCGCGGCGAGCGCACGCTCGGCGATCTCGGCGTTCCGCGTGTCGATCGAGATGGGCAGGTCCGTCAGCCCCCGCAGACCCGCAAGGACCGGCCCCACCCTGCGCCATTCCTCCTCGGCGGAGACCGGCGTCGCCCCGGGACGCGTCGACTCGCCTCCGAGGTCGAGGATGTCCGCCCCTTCCGCTCCGAGATGGAGCGCCTGGGCAACGGCGGCGGAGGGCTCGAGGAATCGTCCTCCGTCCGAGAACGAATCGGGGGTGATGTTCACGACCCCCATGACGAGCGTGTGGCCCCCGACGGTGAACGAGTGATGGAGCCCCTTGACGAGACGCTCGGCGCGGCGGACCCGGTTCGCGAGCGCGGCGTCGATCGCCTTGCCGATCTCGGCGAGGCCGAACGGCTGCCGTTCGAGCTTGGGGATCAGGCGACGGTACTGGCCCCAGGTGGCGAGCAGGACGACCTCCGACCTCTCGACCGAGTGATCGGCGATGCCGCGGGCGTGCGCGCTGTCCCCGCCAACGGCGAGGAGCTCCTGCTTGAGGAGAGGGGAGGCCTTCAGGGAAACCCCGTCGAGGCGAATCGGAAACGTCCGGGACTTGCGCGTCATGATCCCGACCCCTTCGGGCTCGGAGGCGGTCCGCGCCACTTCGGCCGCGGCATCGGCGAAGGAGCGGAGCTCGAGGACGCGAGCGTGGAACCGCGCCGGGCCCTTCAGGACCGGTCGGCCGGGTGCCGCCACGGGCCTTGGAAAGGACGGCGAGATTAAGGTCTCCGAGCAAGCTCGACCGGCCGTGCGGCGTCGGCCTGCGGAGCCCGTCGGCCGCGCTGCCCTCCCGCTCCGCATCGCTGTCGAAGGGCCGTCGGGCGTGGGCAAGACGACCGTCTCGCGTGCCCTCGCTCGGCGCTTGCGGGCGCGTTGGATCCGGGAGGCGTACGATCGGGTTACGCCGCGCCTCTCGCTCGACGTGGCAAGCCCCGAGGCACTGCTTCGCCTCGAGCGACGATTCCTTCGGGAGGAGACGCGTCGCTACACCGAGGCGGCCCGAAAGGGTCCACACCAGAAGATCGTGGTCCTGGATACCGGGTTTCTCGGGCCCGCGACCTACACCGCGGGACTCGCGGTCCGATCGGACAAGCTCCGCGCACCCGCCCGACGGATCGTGGACTCCGCGAACGTCCTCGTTCGGACCGGTCGGCTGGGACTCCCCGAGCTCACCATCTACCTCGAAGTGGGGAGGCCGGAGCTGCGGCGCAGGAACCAGAAGGCGCTGCGGTCCCACCCCGCGCGCTGGCAACTCCGCCACCTTCAGGTAGCACGATTCGAGCGGCGTTTCTGGGGGGAGGCGGTGCGTCGTAGGTACCCCGGGGGGGTCTGGTTCGTTCGCGCGACGGGGCGACCGTCCTCGATCGTCGACGGTCTGGAACAGAGAATCTCCCGCTGGAAGCCCGTGCGGCCTCCCCCCGGGCTCGCCCGGAGCTCCCTCCGATTCCTCGCCGCGAGCTTGCCCCTACGCTAGGGCGCGCGCGGGTCAGGGGCCCCCGCTATATGCCGACCGGTCAAACTCGATCTGGGAATCTTCCGGTCCGAGAACGACCGACCGAATCCCGAGGGAAAGCATGCCGGAGATCGTGGTGGCGGGGCAGGGCGTCTGGAAGATCTACGGGAGCGGCGAGACGGAGGTCCCGGCCCTCAAGGGGCTGGACATCGGGATCCAGCGCGGAGAGATGGTCGCGATCATGGGGGCTTCGGGGTGCGGCAAGACGACGTTCCTGAACTGCTTCTCGGGCCTCGATGAGGTCACCCGCGGAACCGTCACGCTCGAGGGCACCGACCTCCACTCGATGTCGGACAACCAGCGGAGCGACTTCCGCTCCCGTCGCACCGGGTTCGTCTTTCAATCCTACAACCTCCTTCCCGTCCTCTCGGCGATCGAGAACGTCGAGATGCCGCTCCTGATCGCGCGCGTTCCGGCGAAAGAGGCGCGGGAGAAGGCCCGCGCGATCCTGACCGAGCTCGGGCTCGGCGACCGCCTCGACCGGCGTCCTGCGGAGCTCTCCGGAGGGCAGCAACAACGGGTCTCGCTCGCCCGCGCTCTCGTTGCCAAGCCTGCGATCGTCTGGGCGGACGAACCGACGGGAAACCTCGACGAGGAAGGCTCCCGGCAGGTGACGAGCCTGTTGCGGCAGCTCAACAAGCAGTACAATCAGACGATCGTCGTCGTCACGCACGACCCGGATGTGGCGAAGTACTGCGACCGGACCCTCCACATGCGTGACGGCAAGTGGGTCGTCTAGCGAGCGATGGCTGCCCTCGATCCCCTCGTCGTCCTGCTCCTCCTGATCCTCGTCGGAGTGGTGGCGCTCTCGCTCGCGCTCGGCCTGCGCCATCCGCTCCCGTTCCGGATCGGGATGCGCAACGTGCGGCGCGGACGCTCGCGCACCATCCTCCTCATTCTCGGGCTCCTCGTCGGCACGACGATCATCTCGGGGAGTCTCGTCGTCGGGGACACCGTCAACCAGCTCGACCTCCACTACACCTACCTCGCGCTCGGCTACGTCGACGAGACGATCTACAACGAGACCCCGACGGGAAGCCACGTCCCGTTCGCGTACTCGACCTACACCGCGGTCGCGACGGCGATGGCCTCGGATCCCTCGGTCACGGGCGTCACACCGATGCTCGTCGCTACCGCCCAGGCGTTGGATCGGACCACCCACATCCCCCAGACGAACCTCCACCTGATCGGGGTCAACGGAGCGCAGAGCGGTCAGCTCGGGCCGTTCGTAACCGATGCGGGGACCTCTCTCGCCGGTCCTGAGACGGGGCACGTGATCGTCGACGACCTCGCAGCGGCCTCGATGAATACCTCCGCGGGCGACACGCTCGTGCTTTACGGTGCGGGCGCGCTCCCCCTCGTCCTCACGGTCCAGGGGGTCGTCCGGGACGATCTCCGCGGCGGGTTTCTGACGGGCGGGGTCGGCGACTCGGGGGGACTGTTCGTCGATCTCCCGACCGCCCAGAACCTCACGAACCTCCCGGGTGAGATCAACTTCCTCGCCATCTCGAACGTCGGATCCCAGAAATCCGGCGTCGCGTTGTCCGAGGCTGTGAGCGCACGGCTGAACACGACGGTCGCAGGGATCCCAACCTCGGGGCACCTCGTCGTGCACGAGGAGCTCAAGGACGCGCTCGCCACAGCGGCCTCCTCCGGCAGCAGTCTCAGTACGCTCTTCCTCGTCCTCGGCCTCTTCTCGATCGTCGCCGGCGCGATGCTGATCGTCGGCATCTTCGTCAT
>JAKIWU010000053.1 GCA_022749905.1 Thermoplasmata archaeon | reverse complement strand
TCCTTTCGGCCCAAGAACGGGCGAGGGGGGACCGGTAGGTCGGCCGAGAGCATCGGTACGTCCCGAGTCTGGCGACGCAGCAGCTCCTGGCCCCCTGGCGTCAGCTGGTAGACGATCTGCTTCCGCATCCCCCCGCGCACGAGGCCCCTTCGGGAGGCAAGGTGGCCGTCGTGGACGAGACGGTCGAGGGGCCGGGACATCGAGCAGGCGTGGTAGCCGAGGGCCTGGGCGAGCTCGCGCTGGGGGATCCCGAACGCGCCCTCCCGGGAGGCGTGGGTGCCTACGTAGTCGAGGATCTCGGCGAGGACGTAGGTCTTCGCGGGCACCGTCGGGGACCAGAGTCCTCCCTCTACATAGTCTTATTTTGTACAAAATAACGACTAACGTTCAAATACGATGTTGGGCACCGATAGCTTAGAAATGGCGCGGAAGTCGGACGAGCGAGACTCCTCCCTCGGGGGCATCGGAACGATGCTCACGCAGTGGGAGGTCTGCCCGGCATGCGGTCGGATCCACGCCGACGGGACGGTTGAATACTTCGCCGGGGAGCACACCCAGGTCGCAGGGGCCTGGGAGGGACTTCCCGCGAGCTCGGTCGACTTCCCCGACCCCCTCAGCGTCACGCTCTCACACGGGACCCGCGGTTCGAGCCGCCGAGCTCGCAGCGCGTCGATCCCCTGGCCGATGCCGCCGATGCTCGAGAGGTACCCATGAGCGGGCGCATCGTCGAATCCCAGGCAGTCCAGGCGGCCCCAAAGGCGGCCTGGTTCGCACTTGAAGAGGAGCAAACATGAGGATGGAGTCGGGACTGAGCGAGCTGAACCGGACGACCGTACAGGTGCTCGGCGAGGAGATCCGAACGGGTCCCCACGTTCAGGCACGCGGCGGGGCCGGCCCGTACGGAAAGTGCCCGACCTGCCAGAAGGTCCACGGGACCCATCTCGTCCGCTACCTCTCCATCAGCAGCGCGCGGGCCAGTGAAGCTCCCGGCGCCGCCGAGCGCCTCGTGGCCTCGAAGTACTACCCGCCCGTCGTGCCGGTCCTCGCGACCGAGGCGAACCGGGAAGGCGTGATCGCGGGACGCTGGTCGGTCGCGGTCGAGTGAACCGGGCGCCATGATCCTCCTCCGCCCCGAGCCACCGCACAGGGTTCGGCGCCCCGTCCGGGCCGCCGATCCGATCGGCGCGGAGGCCTTCCTGGTCTCCCTCGATCGCCTCTCGCGCTCGGATCGGGAGGTTTCCTCCTGGCCCCCGTGGCTCACCCCGCTCGGCGCCGAAGCGGCTGCTCCTCCGCTACGGTCCGGCGGCTACCCCTCTCCCTCCAATCGGCGCAGGCTCCCGCGCTTCGCTCACGATGACGATATGCTCCCGGTGGGGAACCCGGCCCCGCCGGGGGCATAGCCCTCCCCGAGATCGGCCATGGCCCCGGGGTATGCCCTCTCGGTCGAGCACGTCGAGGATGCGGCCACAAAGCCCAGATACTCCGATCCGGCTCCGCCCGAAGCGAGGAGTACCGTGGCCGAAGCGTTGTGTTCCACCTGCGGGGGCCCTCTCGAGACCGGCTACCTCTCCACCACGAACGGCTCCGGGCTCTTCTGGTCGCACGAGGCGGCGCCCGCCCGGCTCCGACCCGCCGGGCTCGAAGTCGTCGTCCCCACGGGCTTCATGGGCACGTACTCCGCGAACCTCCCCGGCGAGCGTTGCCGGCACTGCGGGACGATCCTGCTCCGTGTGAAGTAGGCGTTCGACGGGCTACTCGCCCGCCACGGTCAATCCTTCGATCGCGAGATCGGGGCCGAAGAGGCGTGCGTTGAGCCTGGATTCCGACCCGATATGGACCACCGACGAGAGCAGGGAGTGTTCGCCCGGCCTCGCCAGGAGCTGCCCGCCGACGGTGCCTCCGCGCACCGGCTCTCCGATCTTGCCGCCGACGATCCGGTGACCGAGGCGGATCTCCCCCCCGAACGCGGAAGAGATCGGGTCGGGGAAGGCGTAGCCGAGCTGGTCCACCCAGAGCCCATCGCCTACGGCCTCCGCCATCTCCCGCTCCGAGCCGCCCGACCCCGGGGGGATGACGAGGGTCGAAGGTCCGGGGGAGGGGGCGTTCGAGAAGCGGAACCACGAGGCGAACGCGATCGGGTCCCTCCGCGCGCTCGCGCTCGGCGGCTGCCCGAGGGCGCCCGCGTGGAGGGCATCGTAGAGCGGGGCGGTCACCTCGCCCTGGTGGAGGAGGTGCCGCCGGTACTGGGGCCATCCCTCATCATCGCAGGGACCGGACGCCGGAGCGTGGGGGAGGAGGCCATCATCGTACAACTCGAGCCCGGGGGAGCCCACGACGGTCCCGGGGATCGGCATCATCCCACGCAGGGCGGCGGCCCCCCCGAGGCGGAACCCGAGGATGGCCGGGAGGATGTCCGCGAGAACGTCGGAGGGTAGGACCACGTCGAGGTCGCCGGACGGGGGCGGCTTGGCGTGACGGACCTCGCCCGCCTTGCGGCACCAGACCTCGACCTCGCTGCCGATCGCCTTCGGATCGATGCGCCCGAGGAGGCGGTTCACCCAGTACTCGCCGGGGGGCGATCCTTCCGGACCTTTTGCGGAGCGAACCGCGAACTCGAGTTCGACGGATGTGCGGGCGAACTTCCGTTCGAGCCCGTTCGAGTTCGCGATCGTCTCCTCCGAGAGGGTCGCTCGGATCGAGCCGAAGCTCGGGGCCGCGCCATTGGAACGGTCGAACGGTGCGAGGAGAGCCTGGACGAGCCCGGCGAGGGTCGCTTCCGGACGGTCCCAGAGGTCCCGGTCGATCGTGTCGACCTCCGGAGGCCGGGCATCGCCGGAGGGGAGCTCGAGGCTCTTCGCAGGGAACGAGGCGAACGGGCGCGCCCGCTCCGCCTCGGCGAGCGTCCTATCGACGCCCTCGTTCGAGAGGTCGGTGGAAGCTGAGAATCCCACGCCCACGGAGCCCTCCCGGGGCTCGATGTCCCGGATCCCATACCCTTCGAGGTGGATCGGACCCCGGGACATTTCCACGGCCTTCCCGTTGAGATGGACCTCGTAGCGCTGGATCGATTCCCCGAACACGTCCCAGGGAGTCGATCGGCGTCGTCGGATCCTGTCGGCCACGCGGAGCGCCGTGTCCGCCGATCCAGCGCGTTCGCTCACGCAGGCCCCACGGTCGCCTCGGCGAGGAGGAACGGGCCTCCGGTGCCCGTGGGGAGGATGTCCGTGTGGCCCTTGCCGCAGTACCCGGGACTGAGCTCGAAATCTTCGCGGCCGCTCACGCCCCGGATCGACTTGAGGAAGTCGAGCACCCGACCGGAGAGCGCCATCGAGGGCAGGATCTCCCCGACCTCACCGTGCCGGATCCGGTGGCCCTTCTTCACCTTGATCTGCATGTTGCCTCCCTGCGGGTCCTCGATCCCGCTGGTGCAGGATTCGAGGAGCACGCCGTCGCGGACCTGCGAGAGCAGCCCCTCGCGCTTCTCCGCGCCGGGCTCGACGAGCGTATTGGTCATCCGGACGAACGGGCGGCTCAGGAAATCCGCGCGACGGGTGTTCCCCGTCGCCTTCCGCCCGAGCGCCGCGGCCGCCTCCCGATCCTGGAGGACGTTGACGAACTTCCCGTGGTCCACGAGGACGGTTCGCTGGGTCTCGTGGCCCTCGTCATCGAAGAAGATCGAGCCCCAGCCGCCGGCGAGCGAGCCGTCATCGACCAGGGTGAGGCACTCGGGGCCGACCGTCGTTCCGAGGAGAGGCTTGAGGTAGGAACGGTCCCGAAGGATCTGATCGGCCTCTGCCCCGTGGCCGAACGATTCGTGCGCGAAGGTACCTGCCGTGCTCGGGTCCAAGAGAACGGTCATTCGGCCCGTCGGAGCGGCTCGCGCCGCGAGCAACGCCTTCGCCTCGGTGGCCGTGCGGACGATCCGCTCCTCGGTCATGGTGTCGAGCAGTTCGCTCCCACCGATCCCCCCCCGACCGACGAAATCGTACTCGATCTTGCCGTTCTCGATGGCGAGCGCGAGGATCGACCCGCGGGCCCGCTCGATCCGCTGGTGGCGGCGCGCTCCCGTGGTCGAGTGGAACCAGCGCTCATCCGTCCGACTTTCGATGATCGCATAGGCATTCCGGATGCCGTCGACACTCGTCGCCCATCCGAACCAGGTCTTGGCGAGGGCGAGACGTGCCTCGGTCGGGAGCTCCGCCATCGGGCGGACCGCCAGGGAGGAGCGATCTGCGGACCCCGTAGCGGGCGCACCCGGAGGATCCTTCGCCCCGCCGCCGTAGCCGAGGCGGACGATGAGCTCCTCCGCGGCCGTTCGCCATCGTTCGGGGTCGGAGCCGCTCGTCGAGACCTCGACCCAACCGCGCGGGCTCCAAGCGCGGAGGACCATCCCTTCGAACCGCGGGATCGGTTGGGCCGCCGTGGCCGAGCGATCGTACCGGAGTACTTCGCCGGACGAAGACTGATAGAGGATCTCGGCGTACGGGGTCCGGGGTTCGATCGAGCGGAGCAGGCGGTCCGCGAGCGGCTCCATCCCCGCGAGACCTTGCACGGCCGGACGGGAGACGCCCGCGCCTAAGAAGTCGCCGGAAGGGACACCGTGCGCCGCTCCCAGCCAGGGGATTGTCGTCGCGTTGTGCACCTCACCGAACGAACCGGAAATCGGGCCGGTTTCCGATGGAATCGGGGTGGTGTCGTTCGCCCCTTGGATGGCATGTGGAACGGAATCCGGCGGGCCGAACAGCGCCAGAGGGGGTGTGGGAGCGCACGATCGCTTCCCGATGCAAACGAGGTGGGTCGCGACGTGTGACACTTACGGTTGCAGCGAGGAGAGGAAGGCCCAACCGCCCGTACCGAGCACCGGCCGCGACCGGAGTAACGGTGATGGTCAGTCCTCTACGGCTCTCCCGCGTCGCTCGAGCCTCGCATCGTCCACGTTCCCGGGCTCGCCGGTACCCATGCTTCGAGGACGAGCGATCGGGGCCGGCTCGGGACGCCGACTCGCGGGCCAGCGTGCGTCGTTGCGGGAACGGAGGGTTACGCGTAATGACTCAAGGAGGAGCGTTCCTTGCGCGCGTCCTCCCGGTCCGAGCCCCGTTCGTCGGCCTTCCGTTCCCGCTCGCATTCCTTCTCGTCGACCCAACGGAACGCAAGGTCTTCGGGATGTTCGTGGGCGACGTAGGCGCCCGCCTCGAACGCTGAGGCCAGAAGCTCCTCGAGATTCTCCGCATCCGTGCCCTCGAGGCGCCCTGCGGAGCGCCAGTACCAGTCGGGCGCCTTCCCCGCGGCTTGCAGGTATTCCGTGATGAGATCGTAGATCGCGCTTCGCGAGTCGCTAAGCCGAACGTGAAGGTGTTTGTTCTCTTGGCCCGCTTCGGATGCACGAGAGTCTCGCGAGGAGTCGGCCATCCTTCCTCGACGCGCGGCGGCGCGTATAACACCTCGCCGAATCACGGGTCGAGCCGCATGCCGGGGAGCGTGATTCGCCCCCTTTCTCCATGGAGGGCACCCTCGAGCGGAGTCCTTCAATAGCGGGGAGGAATCGTCCGCCTCGTGCAGGATAGCCCGGATCCCCAGCTGCCGATCCCTCCGCCTCCGGAAGTTGGCGAGCCGAGGAGCTCCGGAGTGTCTGCCCTGACCGCGTCGGCCCGGTACGCGCACCTGGTGGCACGTCTTCGGAGCCGCCAGATCACGATGGAGGAGGCGACAGAGCTCTTCGAGATGATGCAGCTCGCGCTCGCCCGAACGAGCCCCGTGCCCGCTCGGTCGCGAGCGTCCCGGGTTGCGGCGACCACTCCGAAAGGCTCCGGCCCTCATCGCGCTCCGGGGGCCAGACTGGGGAAGGAACTCACCGACGACGAGCTCGGACTGTCGCTCCTCGCCCTCGGCGCAGGGGCGGGTCTCCTCGCGGCGCTGTTCAAGCGGCACGCGGAAGGGCCACGAACTCCTCCCCCGTAGTCCCGACGTCTCGATGGTCGCCGACGAGTTCGTCTTCGCGCACTTGGCCGACGCGCACGTCGGCGCGTGGCCGCGGGACGCCGCGGTCCGGACTGCGCTTCGGGAGAGTGTGCTCCAAGCCCTCGCCGTGGTGGATGACCGTGATTGTGCATTCCTCCTCATTTCCGGTGACCTGTTTCACACCCCGGTCCCCGACCCGGCTGAGGTCGCGCCGGTGGCCGCGGCGCTCCGCCTGCTCGTCGACCACGGCAGGCGGATCTACGTGATCTACGGTTCCCACGATTATGTCGCGCACCGCACCAGCTGGCTCGACGTGCTCGCGGAGACAGGACTCTTCCTCCGGGCTGCACCGGAAGCGGTCCATACCGAGGGCGACCGTTGGACGCTCCCGTACCTGACCGACCCCGGGACGGGCGCACGGATCGCGGGGATCTCGGGCCGGTCCCAGGGGCTCGATCGCGGGGCGTTCCTCGCCGTGGATTCCGAGGCGTTCCGTGCCGAACCCGGGTTCAAGATCTTCCAGTTCCACGCCGCGATCCGCGAGTACCTGCCGCCCGCGCTCCGGCAGCACATCGAGGGAATCTCGAAAGAGGACCTTCCCGGTGGCTGCGACTACTACGCCGGCGGCCACATCCATCAGTCGTACGAGGGGACCGGACCGGGCGGCCTCGGGCTCCTCGTGAACCCGGGGGCGGTGTTCGGAACGAGCGTCACCGACATCGAGAGCGGGGTCCGCGGACGGAGCGCGCGGGGGCTTGCCATCGTCACGGTGCGAGGTGGCGTCCCATCCGTCGAGTTCGTCGGCACAGCCCTCCACGACGTGCAGGTCTTCGACATCGATCTCGGAGGGGCCTCCGTCCGGGAGGCTCGCGCGCGCGTCGCTCACGAGATCGAAGTCCGCCGCGCACCAGGCGCTCTCCTGTTCCCTCGAATCCGAGGAGTCCTGACCGACGGATCGCTCGGCGCGCTCGGGCTTCATCGGAGCCTCGAAGGCACGGATGCGACCGCCGCTCCGGTCGTGCATTGGGACCTTTCCGGGCTCGAAACCGCGGACACCACTAAGTCGGAACTGCTCGGACCCCCCGAGAGCCTCGAGCTCACGATGATCCGGGGACTCGCCGAGGAGGAGAAGTCGCGGCTCTCGGACTTCGAGAATCCGGAAGCGATGCTCCTCGATCTCCTACACGAACTCGGCCAACCTCCCGCCGAGGGCGAGGCCCGAGCAGACTACGAGGGCCAACGGTCCGAGGGGGCGCGCAGGATCCTGCGCGTTCCGCCCCAGATGGCGAGGTAGCGTTGGAGATCCGACGAGTGCGCGTTGCGAACATCCGCAGCTTCGTGCGCGCAGATGCGAGGCTGCGGAGCGGCACGACCCTGCTCTGGGGGGACGTCGGGACCGGAAAGACGTCGCTCCTCTATGCGATCGAGATGGCGCTCTTCGGCTTCGCCGAGGTCGATGGCGCGTTCCTGATCCGCCACGGAGCGAAGAGCGCCGAGGTGGCCCTGACCCTGCACGACGACGGGCACGAGTACACGTTCTTCCGGCGGTTCAGTCGTCGCACCCGGAAGGGCCGCGACACCTTCGAACCCGACGAGAAGGCAACGGGGCTCACGAAGGACGGCGTCACGACGCTCTATCCGCCGACCGAGCTGCGGCGACGCGCGATCGATCTTCTCGGATTCCCCGACAACCCGAACCCGCGCGCCCACTCCGACCTTTGGCGTTGGGCCGTCTACGTGCCGCAGGAGCGGATGCGCCAGATCCTCGAACCCGGGGACTCCGAGGCCCGCCTCCAGACCGTGCGCAAGGCCCTCGGGCTCGAGCGGTATCGTACCGCCGCCGACAACGCCGAGCAGATCGCCCGCTCCTTGCGCCGGGACGCCGAGCAACGGACCCGCGAGATGGCCCTGCTCGACCACTGGGCGGTCGAACTCGAGCGCCAGACCACGCGCCTTCAGGAAGCCGAACGGGCCCACGAGCAGGCCGCGACAGCGGCCGAGGGGTTGCGGAGCCAGGCGAAGACGATTGACGAAGGCATCGCCGGCGCTGAAGAGCGGAGGCACAGACGCGCTGGGGAGGAACGAGCTCTGACCGAGCTCGCTCAGCAGGCTGAGGCGGGGCGCGCCCAAGGGGAACGGCTGCTCCGCGCGTCCACCGAGCTGGCCCGACGTATCGTCCGCCTAACGGAGGAATCGGACATCTGGGAGGCCGGAGCCGCCAACCGGTCCGCTTCTCGGGCGAACCTCGCTCGAGCCGAGAGGTCGATGCAGGAGATCGACGCCGAGGTGGCGGGCCTCGAACCGGTCGAACTCACCATCGCGGCGGCGGAAGCCGAGCTCGCGACGGGCTCGCAGTACGAGCGGGAAGCGGAACAGAGCTTCGCAAGACTGCGCGCAGCGGCCAAAGAGGTTCAGCAACGGCTCGACGTTGCCGTGCGCGATGGGCCGGGCCGGGCCCCGGTAGCGCCGACCTTGAGGAACCTCGACGAGATCGACGCAGCTGTGAGTTCGGCCGGGTCGAACGCGGAGCGGTTGGGCGGCGAGGTCCGTCATCTCGAGGCAGAACTCGCCGAGCT
>JAKIWU010000052.1 GCA_022749905.1 Thermoplasmata archaeon | reverse complement strand
CGTCGTCGTCTCGGGCGCCCTCCTCTTCGATGCCCTCCTCGTTCTCTTCTTCCCGCCGAGCCTCATCCCGGCCCTCGGCCGGAACCTCCATTCGGTCTACTTCCTCATTTTCCCGCTGTTCGGCGGTCTCTACCTCGCCGCGTTCGGACTTTGGGTGAAATGGGAGGATTACCAATTGTGGCCCTGGGAGACCCACTTCTCGTGGACCTTGGGCTCGGTCGTCATCGACGCGATCCTCGTGTTCATCTACGTCACCGCGGTCTCGGGCGTGGGTCCGACCGGAGGCTGGACGCTCCTCCCGGCGTTCTACCCTCTCACCCTTGTCGGTCTTACCCTGCCGATGGTGGGGCTCTCGCTCACCTGGACCGAGTGGAGCCAGCGAAAGGCCGTCGCCATCGGCGCCGCGATCCTGCCCGTCCCGCTCGCGCTCGCCCTCTATCTTCCCTCGCTCAGCCCTGCGACGCAGAGCATTGCCCTCGCGCTCTCGCTCTCCGCCTCCGCGGTCCTCTACCAGACGAGTGGCTCCTTCCTCCACCTCATCGCCTCCGGAACCCGGGCGCATGAGCGGGAGGTCATCGTCTCGAGCCAAAATCGGCTCGCGAGCGTCGCCGGGCAGTTGCGGGAACGCGACGAGGCTCTGAGATTCCGCGAGGCCACGCTCATTGGCCGCGAGGCCGACGTCGAGAACGCGGCGCTCGTCCTCGAGCGCAAGGTCGCGGCCGTAGAGGAGCAGCGCGCCCACGCCACGACGCTCGAAACGGACGTGCAGTCCCGCTCCGGCAATCTCCAGCGCCTCCAACGGGAACTCGCCCTCGGTCTCGCCAAGACCACCGCCCAGCAGCAGACGCTCGAGGGCCGCGAGACCGCGCTCGGTCTGCGCGAGAAGGACCACGCCGCCCGGCTTCCGAAACTCGCGGAGCGCGAACAATCGATCGTACGCCGCGAAGGGGAGATCGTCTCGAGGGAGTCCGAGGTTGCCACACGCTTCAAAGACACCGAACGGCGCGCCTCCGACGCTTCGGAACTCGAAGCCCGGCTCGCAGCCCGGCAGCAAGAGATCGATCGCAAGACGGCAGAAGTCCTCCGTCGCGAGGCTTCGGTCACCACGAGGGCCGCCCCTGCGACGGGCACCTCGGCGGCCACGGCCGCGTCCCTCGCCGAGTCGAAGGCGAACGAGGCGCGGCTCCAGCAGCTCAAGGAGACCCTGGACCAACAGAACACCGCCCTCGGGAAGCGGGCCTCCGAAACACGCCGCAAGGAGGAGGAGGTCGAGAAGCGCAGCTCCGACATCACGCGCAAGGTCGAGGAGCTACGGATCCGCGAGGCCGAGATCACGCGCAAGGCGGCCGAAGCCGCGGAAAGCGGGGCGCTCGCGACGACCCGCATTGGCCGCTACGAGGAGATCCTCCGCCAGCTCGAGCAGAAGACCCAGGCCGTCGAGACTCGGAGCGTCCTGCTCAGTCAGAAAGAGGAGGAGGCAGCTCAACGGGAGTCGGAGCTCGCTGGCCGCGAGAAGTCCATCACGGACCGTACCTCGTCGATCGAGCGGGACCGGACCTCTCTCGAGCGGCTCGGTCGCGACCTCTCGGTGAAGGAGAGGCAGATGCAGTCGCTCGAAGACGAGCTCCGCCTCCAACGCCAGTCGATCGCGCGCGGCGGCAGCGGGACGTCCCCCGAGCTCTCGCTCGCGTTCGCGGCCGCGAGCGCGGGCGGCCCCCAGGTGTCCCGGTCCCTCGGGCGTCGACGTGCGCCCGTCGGGGTCCCCTCGGAGGAGACCAAGCTCCCGGAGGTGGAGCCGGAATCCCTCGCGGCGCCGACCCGGACGAAGTTCGCGGACCGGGCGGCCACAGGGACACCACGCCTCGACGACCTCCTGCTCGGGGGGATCCCTCCCTCCGGGCACCTCATGCTCATCGGCGACGCGTTCGGCGGCAAGGAGATCGCGCTCTACGCCTTCCTCGCCCAGGGCCTCAAGAACGGCGACGCCGCGATCATCATCACGGCCGCGCGTGCCCCCGACGAGGTCGCGCAGAAGATCGGTCTCGTCGCGCCGCAGTTCCACGAATACGAGCAGCTCGGCATGGTCCGATGGATCGACGCCTCGATCCCCGAGACCGCGCCTTCCCGGCGCGCTCCCACCGCCTCGCGCGCGGTGACGAAGGGACCGACCGACCACGCCGGAATCCTCTCCTCGCTCGTCCAGTTCGCGAACGCGTTCGACGGAGGGTCCGCGAAGGGACTGCGCGTGGCGTTCCTCGGGCTCTCGGCGACGCTCGGTCATGCCGACGAGGCGCAGCGGCTCCCCTTCGTGCAGAACCTGGTGGGGGTGCTGAAGCCGCGCAACGCGATCGCGATGTACGCGCTCGAGTCGGGGACGATCCCCCAATCGCAGCTCGAGACGGTGCTCTCGCGGATGGACGGGGCGATCTACTTCAAAACCGAGGGCCAGAAGTCGTTCCTTTCGGTGCAGGGCGTCGGCGATGTCGAGACGCGCGACTGGGTCGAGTACCGCGCGACGAACCGCGCGCTCGTGATCGGATCGTTCTCGCTCGAACGGATCCGCTGACCGGGCGACCTACTCGTCGCCGATCGAGCGGGGCTTCGGGATGTCCTTCGGCTGATCGGCGTCCGTCGGCATGCCGGTCTTCCCTTCGACGATGTCGAGGTCCTGCCAGTTGACGCCGACCGTCACCTTCGGGAACGCGACCTTGAGCGTGTAGCTCGCGAGCTTGCCGACCACCATCCCCTGCGCCCCGACGACGAGATTCGGATTCATCGTCGACAGGTCGCGGACCAGGATGACCCGTGTCTGCTGGAACACGACCCTCTGGAGCTCGCTGCGGTCCTTCATGGGGACGAATGCGCCATGCTCCGTTTCCAAGATAAACTCGGCGTTGATTCGGGGGACCAAACCCTATTACAGGGGGGGCCGTAGCGCCGACCCACCGGAGCGTCATGGTGGAGCGAGGGCGCCCGCCCGAGAAGCCGGAGAAGACCATCCACCTCAAGATCGACCCCAATGACGACAACACCACCGTCGAGGACGTCCTCACCCGCATCTCCGAGCTCCAGAAGCGGCACCCCGACCGCGAAGTCTTCTTCGACGGCGACGAGTATGCCATCTGCTCCCGGCCCAAGCGCCCGCGGGTTACGGTCGCACACTGACCGACCGCCGCTCGGGGCACCTCTGCTCCTCCTGAACCTCAAGGCGTACCCCGGTTCCCTCGGCGAAGACGCGCTCCGGATCGGACGCATGCTCGAGCGCCTCGCCGGGGAGGCTCACGTGCCCGCCGCGATCGCGCCCTCCGCGCCCGACCTCGGGCGCCTCGCCGGGTCGCTGTCCATCCCGGTCGTCGCCCAGCACGCCGACCCCGCGAACGCGGGTGCGCGGACCGGGCACCTCGTGGCCGAAGCGATCCGCGCGTGCGGCGCGGTCGGCAGCCTCGTCAACCACTCCGAGCGCCCGCTTGGCGAGGAGGAGATCGGTGTGGTCGTGCGCCGCCTCGAGGAAGTCGACCTCGTTCCCGTCATCTGTGCACAGGACGTCGCCCAGGCGGAACGTCTCGCCCGGTTCCGGCCGCCGTACTTGGCGGTCGAGCCTCCGGAGCTGATCGGGGGGGACCGTTCCGTCTCGACGACGCGTCCGGAGATCGTCTCGGGGGCGGTCGCGGCGGTACGGTCCGTGTCGGCGGGTTCCCGGGTCCTTTGCGGGGCGGGGATTCGCAGTGCGCGCGACGTGGAACTTGCCCTCGAGCTCGGAAGCGAGGGGATCCTCGTCTCGAGCGCGGTCACCAGGGCCGACGACCCGGAGCACGCGTTGCGCGAGCTCCTCCGCGGGTTCGGTGCGCGCCGGTAAGCGCGCTTTTCCTCGGAAACCGGACCCGCCCGAGGCGGCCGCCTCGTTTTGAACCGACCCTGTCTCACCCCCGCCCCTTGCGCGACAGAGTTGACTCCAATCCCCCGGTGGGGGAACCTCACGGTTCCACCGCGCGACCGCTCCGAAGCCGTCGCCGCACGCCACGGACCCGGACGAGGCTGCGCGGTCGGCCGGGTCAGCGCGCGGCAGTGTCCACCCCCAAGAGTTCGCCCCGCGCCTTCCGACGGCCGATCCCGGTCACGAAGACCGAACTCGAGCCGTTCACCTCGGAGCTCACCTGGCAGAGGGCGCCCGGCGTTCCCAAGCCGAGACCGCCGAGAGTGGTCGAGCAACGGCTCCGCATCCTGATGATCGGCTGGGAGTGGCCCCCGCACCATTCCGGTGGGCTCGGCGTTCACTGCTTCGAGCTGTGTCAGGAGCTCACGAGGATGGGGCACCGGATCACCTTCGTCCTTCCCTTCCACGGGCCCCGGACCGAGATCGCCGGCGTCACGTTCCGGACCCCTGGCGACACCCCGGAGGGACCCTACCCCGGCGCGTACGAGATCGGCGGAAGCCCCACGCGGTGGGATTCCGGCGACATCGGGACGTTCAACGCTTGGATCGGGACGCTCTCGGCGAAGCCCTTCGACGTGGTCCATGCGCACGATTGGTTCGGCACCGCCGGTGGCTCGGCGATCGCGCGGCGCGACGGGCGTCCGTTCGTACAGACGATCCACTCGACGGAGTACGATCGTTCCCTCGGGCATCCCTGGCCGGACGTTCTCGCTCGGGAACAGCTCGGGATCGACGCCGCGGATCGCGTGATCGCCGTCAGCAACCACTTGAAGGAGCAACTGGTCGAACGGTACAAGGCGCGCGCCGAGAAGGTCCGCGTCATCTACAACGCGGTGCGGCCCAGCGAGCGGCTTTCGGCCCTCGGCGGGGCGAAGAAGATCGTCCTCTACCTCGGCCGTCTCGCCGCGATGAAAGGCGTCGACACGTTCCTGCGCGCGGCCGCTCAGGTCGCCCGCAGCGAGCCGGGGGCCCTCTTCGTCGTCGCCGGGGAGGGCCCCGAGTACCCGCGGCTCCTCACCCTCGCCGCACACCTCGATCTCTCGGATCGGGTCCTCTTCCTCGGGAAGGTCACCGATGAGGAGCGCACGACCCTTCTCGCCTCGGCGTCCGTGTTCGTTCTGCCGAGCGTCGTCGAGCCATTCGGGATCGCGGCCCTCGAGGCGATGGCGGCGGGGGTGCCGGCGATCGTCTCGAAGACGAGCGGGGTCGCCGAGATCACGACGGGGATGTTCACGGTCGACTTCTGGGACATCGACGAGTTCGCGAGCCGGATCGCCGAGCTCCTCGCGTATCCCGTGCTCCGCCATACGATGGGCGAGGAGGGTCGGATCTCCGCCACGCGGGAGGGTTGGGAGGAGCGTGCGATCCAGACGGCCGGGGTGTATCGGGAAGTCCTCGCGGGGCGCCGTCGGTGAAGGTCGTCCTGTACCTCCACCTCCACCAGCCCTGGCGCCTCGCGCGGTTCCGCTACTTCGATCTCGGGAGTGCTCGTCCGTACATCGACGAGCGGCGGAACCTCGAGATCTTCCGGGGGATCGCGGAACAGTGCTACCGCCCCGCCCTCGCTCGCCTCGCCGAGGCGCTCGAGGAGTTCCCCGACTTCCGGCTTAGTCTCTCCGTCACCGGCACCTTCCTCGAGCAAGCGAAGGCGGCGGCACCCGATGTCGTGGACCAGCTACGATCGATCCTCAAGACGGGGAGGGTGTCGGTCCTCGCCGAGACGTACTACCATTCCCTTGCCTTCCTCCTCCCTCCGCCGGAGCTCGCGGAGGAAGTGGACCTTCACACCGCGGCGCTCCAGCGCGAGTTCGGGATCCGAGCGACCTCGCTGCGGATGACAGAGCTCGCCTACTCCGACGAGCTCGCGGCGTTCGCGGGCCGATCCGGGTTCCGCGCCATGCTCATGGAGGGATGGGAAGGCGTCCTCGGGGACCGCTCCCCGACGCATGTCTACGAATCCGCAACGATGCCCTCGGTGCGACTCCTCCCGCGACACTATCGGCTGAGCGACGACGTCGGGTTCCGGTTCTCCTCCAAGGGTTGGTCGGACTACCCGCTCACGAGCGAGAAGTTCGTGGGCTGGATCGCCGCGACCCCCGGCGACGTCGTCAACCTCTTCATGGATTTCGAAACGTTCGGCGAGCACCACCCGGCGTCGACCGGGATCCTCGATTTCCTCTCCGCGCTGCCCCACGCGGTGCGCGCCCGGCCGGGACTCGAGTGGGCCACCGTCGACGAGGCGCGGGACCTCCCGCCCGCCGGTCCGCTCTCGGTCCCGAGGACGATCAGCTGGGCCGATCAGAACCGGGACCTCGGCGCGTGGCTCGGAAACGACCTGCAGAGGTCCGCGTTCGAGGCCGCGAAGAAGGTCAACCTCCTCGCCCACCGCGCGAACGATCCCGAGCTCCTCGAGATCAGCCGGCGCCTGCTGACCTCCGACCATTTCTACTACATGTACGTCGGCGGGCACGGGGCGGACGCGGGCGTCCACCAGTACTTCAGCTCGTACGGGAATCCCTACGATGCCTACGCCAACTACATGAACGCCCTGACCGACCTACGCCGGCGGACGATCGAACGCCTGACGTGACGGGGAGCGCAGTGCACACGACGAGGCGACGCGAACCGCGATGATCGCCCAGCTCGCCGGCAACGGCCGCGTGCTCCTCACGCTCAACGACCTCGGGGAGTGGGAGGATCTCTTCTACCCGTACCCGGGCCAGTTCCAGCACCTGCGCGAGGCGCGCCTCGGCCTGTTCGACGTCGACCAGTCCCGCTTCCAGTGGCTGCGTCCCGGTGGCGAGATCGCGTTGACCGGCCAGGTGCCCTCGGTGGAAAACTACCCCACGACCGCGTGGGCCGGAGACGGGCTCGCTCTGACGACGGAAGAGATCGTCCATCCGAACCACGACCTCGTGCTGCGCATCGTGCGGATGCGCTCGGAGACGGAGCGCCGCCTCCGGCTGTTCTCCTACCAGTCGTTCTCGATCGCCGAGTCGATGTTCCAAGAAACCGCGTACGTGGATCCCACGAGCTGGTCGCTCGTCCACTACAAGCGGGGATACTACTTCGAGCTCTTCGGCGACCCGGCCTTCGACCACGCGGTCTGCGGCGAGCACACGCTCAAGGGCCTGAAGGGAACCTACGTCGACGCGGAAGACGGCCGGCTCGAGGGCCGGACGATCGCGCACGGGGCGGCGGACAGCGTCATCCAGTGGGACGTGCACCTCGCGCCCGGCGTCGAGTCGACGGTCCGGATCGTCCTCGCCATCGGGCGGGGCCCCGAGGCGGTCCATCGACTTCGCGACGACGTGCGCGCCACCGGTCCGCGGCGGTTCGAGACGGAGTCGAAGGCGTACTGGCAGGCCTGGATCACCCGGCATCTCGCCGACCGGCTGAACGGGTTCGGGGAGCCGATCCGCAGGCTGTCGCGCTCCAGCGTGCTCGTCTTGAAGCATCTCGCCGGCGCCAACGGTGCGATCATCGCCTCGCCGGACACGCGACCGCTCGCGACGGGAGGCGACTCGTACAACTACTGCTGGTGGCGCGACGGCGGGTATGTCAGCGAGGCGATGGAGCTCGCGGGCCTCCGGGACTACTCCGAACGCTTCCTGCGGTTCGCGATGCGGTGCCAGGGCCCCGGCGGCGCCTTCCTGCATCGGCACTTCCCCGACGGCGAGATCGGAAGCACCTGGCATCCCCCAGCGTTCCTGCTGATCGACCAGACCGCCACGGTGGTCTCGGCGACCTGGCACCACCTTGAGACCGGTGCCGACCCGGACATGATTCTCGAGCTCTGGCCGATGGTGAAGTCCGCGGCGAACTTCCTCACCGAGTTCCGGGACGAATCGACGAAGCTTCCCGCGGCGAGCTACGACCTCTGGGAGGAGCGCTTCGGCATCCACCTCTACTCGTCGGCCGCCGTCGCCCACGCGCTCGAGCGGGCGAGTCGGATCGCGAACGTCCTCGGGAAGGATCACCCGCGCTGGCAGATCGCTGCGGAGGAGATCCGGAGCGCGGCCCTCACGCAATTCTGGGATCCCGGGCTCGGCCGGTTCATCCGATCGATCGCGCCGCGCGACGAGCGGATCGACGCGTCGACGCTCCTCGCGCTCGACCTCGAACTCCTCGAGCCCACGGATCCGAAGTTCGCGGGGACCGTGGAGACGATCACGAAGCGGCTCTGGTCGAGCAAGATCGGCGGCATCGCGCGCTACGAGCGCGACGAGTACTTCGGACACGAGAACCCGTGGATCGTCTGCACGCTCTGGCTCGCGGCCGCCCATCTCCGCATGGGGGACCGTACGCGATGCCGCGAGCTCATCGATTGGACCATCACGCACGCGACGCCGACGGGCCTGCTTCCGGAGCAGGTGGACAGTCTGATCGGCGAGCCGAAGAGCGCGACCCCTCTCGCCTGGTCGCACGCAGCCCTCCTCGAGATCGTCCACCGCTACCGGCAGACGATGGTCGCCTCCTAGCGCGTGCGTTCGAGTCCCCCTTATGTGGGGGGCGCCGTGCCCGAACGCATGCCGGCCCGTCCGAAAGCCCCGACTGGGCCGGTCCTCGGCGTCGACATCGGCGCCACGAAGGTATCGGCCGCGGTGGTCGGGCTCGACGGGCGCGTGACGAACCATGGGGGGCGCGCGGCGCATCCGAACGAGGGCGCCGCGAGCGTGCTCGAGCAGGCCGCCGGCGTCATCCGCACGGCCCTCGAGGGCGAAACGCCCCTCGCGATCGGCGTCGGGGTGGCG
>JAKIWU010000051.1 GCA_022749905.1 Thermoplasmata archaeon | reverse complement strand
TGATCGTCGTGATGGATCTCCCCCATCCGATCGAACGACGGGGTACGGGCGATCCCCTTGGCCACGGAGGATTCGATGCGCTCCTCCTCCGACCGAACGATCTCGAGACCGTCGGCGGCTATGCACTTGAGGCCGTTGAACTCGGGAGGGTTGTGCGATGCGGTGACGATGACACCGAGCTGGGCACGGAGGCGGGGGACGCTGTACTGAATGGCCGGGGTCGGCAGGACCCCGAGGCGGACGACGTGATGGCCCATCAGCGCGAGGGTCCCGCCGACAAGATCGGCCAGCGCGGGGCTCGAGGTCCTCCCGTCCCAACCCAACGCGATCGGAGCCCCCGGAGGGTGGAGAGCACCGATCGAGGTCGCGACCCGTACGGCGAACTCCGGCGTCAGCCGGTCTCCGACGACCTCGCGGATGCCGTTCGTACCGAAGAGGCGCACGCCCGCCGAGGGATGGGGGGAGGGATAATGTTGGCGAAGTCTCGGGTGGAGCCGATGGAGCCCGGTGAGCGGACCACGCCGGAGGAGGGCGCCGACGCTCCCCATTGGCTCGTCGACGCGATGCTCGGACGGCTCGCGCGGTACCTGCGATTCCTCGGACATGACACGGAGTATGCACGCGGTTTGGAGGACGACGAGATCGGCCTTCGCGCTCTCCGGGAAGGTCGCGCCCTCCTGACGCGAGACCGGGAGCTCGCGACACGGACTCCGGGGGCGTTCCTCCTGCGGACCGTTCGCATTTCCGAGCAGCTAGCGGAAGTCCGACGAGCATTCCCCGGCTTCTCCTACCAGGTGGCCTTCGACCGGTGTCCGGAGTGCAACGCCTCTCTCGTCCGCTGGGGGGGGACTCCCGAACAGGGGGAGGCCCTGGGGATTCCCCCACGCACCCTCGCAGACGGACGCCCCATCTTCGAGTGCCGCGCATGCTCGCGGCGTTTCTGGGATGGGAGCCACACCGAACGGATCCGGGCGCTCGTTGCCGACTCGCTTGGGGGAGCGACTCCGTGATGCGCTACGATGTGGAGCTTTCGGCGGAGAACCTTCCGCTCGCATCCGTCGAAGCGAACGCAGCGGCTGCCGCCCTCGGAGGAACCCTCGATGCCGGTGACGTCCCGTACTTCCCGCGGTGCCTCGCGGTGCATCTCCACGGGGATTCCGACGCCAAACAGCTGGGGACGAGACTCGCGCTCGCACGTCGGGTGATCCTTCCATGGCCCGAGACGACCCCGTCCGCGATCGAAGGCCGCATCGCCGCAGAATCCGCCCGGAATCCGGTGGGAGCGTCCTTCCGTCACGTCGGGCGATCCGAGGAGGAACCGGGGGAGCCCGTGCTCGGGCTGTGGGCTCGGGCGTGGCGGAACGGTGGGGGACACATCGACCTCGAGCGTCCGGACCGGCGCTTCCTCTACGCGACAACGAACCGGGGAGCGTGGAAGTTCGGGGAGGAGATCGCTGCCATCGATCGGGACGCCCTCTCCCCGTCCCGCTACCGACGTCTTCCCTACCAGAAGCCCGTGACGCTTGCGCCCCGGCTCGCTCGCGTGGCCGCCAACCTCGCTCGCCTCCATGAGGGGGATCGCGTCACGGACCCGTTCGTCGGAACGGGAGCGCTCCTGATCCAGGCTGGACTCCTCGGCGCGCGCGTCGAAGGGGTCGACCGGGACCCCGAGATGGTCCGGGGCGCGATCGCGAACCTTGCCCACATGGGACTGGACGCGGGGCGCCTCACCGTGGCCGACGCCGGGGAGGCAGCCGACGCGATTGAGCCAGGCTCCCTCGACGCCGTCCTGACGGACCCTCCCTACGGGCGAGCGTCCGGCACGCACGGAGAGAAGGCAGCCGACCTGGTTCGCCGCGTCCTACCGATCTGGGCGGATCGGGTCCGCGTGGGAGGGCGTGTGGTCGCCGTTCTGCCGGGGGGTCCCGACCCGCTCTCGGATCCCTGGCGACGCGTTGTCTCCGTGCCCGATCGCGTGCACCGTTCGCTGACGCGGGAGTTTCGGGTCTACGAGCGAGCCGCCTAACCAAGGATTCCGGAACGATCCCGTCGGGCCCCCGGGATTCGCGGATCGCGTTCAGTAGCTCAACTGGTAGCGGATCATCAGGGGGCCGACCCCGTCGGAGCAGAGCTCCGCGACGACGATCGAGACCGAAACCACCCCGCGCTCGTGGTTGGTGTAGACGAGGTGAAGCGTCGCGCTGCCGCCGGCGGCGACCGTGAAGAACGCCGAAGCGGGGACCGACACGCCAGGCGTCCCCACCGAAGTGAACGAATGGCCATCGGGCAGAACCACGGTCCACGTACCGTTCGCCTCGAAACGCGTGAGCGTGGTATTGGTGAGCGGAACCGATGTGCCGTTCACGGTTGCGACCACCGCATCGGTGGTGGCAGACAGAGTGTAGCCGTGTTCAATGAAATCGTGGTTCGTGACGTACACCGTGAGGTTGTCGTCCATTCCCATCGACGAGCTCGAGGCTTGCACGAGCGGGCCCTTCGCAAGAGAGAACGCATGGGTCGGCGCCCCGATCGGCATGAGCACGAATCCGCTCACGAGCACCGCGGCCGCGAGCCCCCCTACCGCCCACCGCTTCGGATCCAGCGGCGTGATGTCGTTGAGGGGGGGAGGATGGCGGATCCCGAGGACGACGATGAGGATCCCGAAGATGATCCAGCCCTGGTAGGCGATGCCCAGCAGGAAGAGGAGCGCGACCGCGCCGTAGCTCACGAAGCGGGCGCGATCGCCGAGAAGCGCCCGGAACACGTGGCCGCCGTCGAGCTGGCCGGCGGGGAGGAGGTTGATCGCGGTCACGAGGAGGCCGACCCACCCGGCGAGCGCGAGGGGATGGAGGTTCGCGAAGGCCGACGCGGGAACGAAGAGCGAGAGGCCCGCCCAGAAGAGCGACGGACCGAACTCGAGGTTCCCGTACCCGACTCCGAAGATCACGGGTCCGCAGTTCGAGAGGGAGAGCGCGGGGGCGTGGGCGGAGAGCAGAAGGCCCCCGAGGGTGATCGGGATCGTGAGTGCGAATCCTGCGAGCGGGCCCGAGGCGCCGATGTCGAGAAGGGCCTTCTTCGATGGGATCGGTTCTCGCAGGCTGATGAACGCGCCGAAGGTCCCGAACAGGAGGAACGGTGGGGGCACCGGGATGAAGTACGGAAGCGACGCCTCGACGTGGTGATGGCGCGCCAGAAGGAAGTGCGCGAGTTCGTGGAGACCGAGGATCGCGAGGAGCGGCGCGCCGAAGAAGAGCCCTCCCCAGAGCCAATCCGACGCCACGAGGGTTTGGCCGCCGCGCCACGCGAGCCACAGAAAGGCGCCCGCGGCAACCGTCGTGAGCACCGTCAACCCGAGCAGGATGAGATTCGACCAGGATCGCCAGACCGTGCGCATCGGTCGTCGGACGATCTCGACGAGGTACTCCCCCGATTCGTACCGGATCTGGGGAACGTAGAGCTTCTCCCAGAGCTCTCTCCGAAGGGCATCGAATCGCGCCTCGAGGAGGGTTGGGTCCGGATGCACGAGCAGAACGAGCGATCGTGGTGTGATCCTCGCCTCGTAGACCGGGAAGTACGTCGCAACGATCGTGCGGAGGCGCGCGGCCTCGGAGTTCGGGTCGGACGGGAGGGGGGAGGCCGTCGTAGGCCTCAGTCCCCGGCGGCTTTGCGCATGCGCTTCGCGCGCTCCTTCGAGGAATACCCTGTGACCTCCTCGAGAAAGCGATTGTACCGTGCGATCGTATCCCGAGCGAGCTCGTCGGGAACCTTGGGATCCATGACGAGGTCGACGGTAAGGGAGCGTCCGTCGCGAAGGGCCGCGAGGCGGGAGATGGCGCCGAACCGGGCCAGGACCCGTTCGCCGTCGCGCTCGGACACACCGAATACGCTCACGCAGAGTTCGGCGAGGCGTTCCGGCGTGAGGTTCACCCTGTGCGTTGCACGAACTGGGTAGGTCTGCACGTTCCGGCGTTCCACCCGAGGTCGAGATTTAACTCTGTTCGGGTGAGGGATCGAAGCTCGGATTGCCTAGACCGTTTCGATCTCGAAGAGGACCTTGTACCCCTTCAGGAGGCGTCCGACCTCGTCACAGAGGTCGAGGATCTGGTCCCGCGTCGCGGGACCGCTCCAATCGTACACGAAGTCGTAGTTCCCCTGCGTCGGAGCGAACCCGAACTGTCGCAGGCGCTCGGCGACCTCCGAGGGCTTGCCGCCCTCACTGTGAAAGGTCACCCGAAGATACGTTTCCATCGCGCATTCACCGGCCGCGACTGACATAACGGCTTCGACCGGCGGCAGGACGCCTACGAGAACCGTCACGCTCGGAAGCCAGGACAGGGGTGAATCTCCGTCGAGCTTTCACTAGGCTACGCACGAGACGGGCGAGTGAGGGCCCTTGCCCCCGAACCTCGTTCGTCCGATCGTCAGCGGCCGCATCTGCGAGTCGCAGCGCTCCTCGCCGATCCGCGTAGAGCGCGATCGCGTACTCCGCCGAACCCCGGATTCGATAGGCGGCCGAGCGCGCGTCGGAGCTCGGTTTCCGTTGGTCCGTGGGCCAGGGACGCGCTCGGAACTGGTGCGGGAGTCCTTTGAGGTCGCGGGAGACGATCTTCTCGAGATCGGAAAGGCTCCCCGGGACGTTGGCGCTGATCCGGATCACGACCGGTCTGCGTCGGCGGCCGTTCTTGTCGACGAGTCCGGCCCGGATGCGACGTCCCGAGATCGGCTGGAGATCCTGCCCGTGGACGAGGGAGACCACGACCGCCCGGAGCGGAGGAACTCCTCGCCTCCGGCGTTCTCGGTTTATCGCAGGCACCACACGTGCGGTCTCTTCCGAAACCACGATCGCGTCGACCTCGGGCTCGACCGCGCCACCCATGGCGCTCTCGAGAGGAAGGATCTCCCAGCTTCGCCCCGGGTATCGGGTGTGTAGGAACTGAACGAGCGCCCGCCGGCGGATCCCGAAGGGCCGGATCTTGCGTCCGAACGGTTTCGGATGGCGCGCGAGGAACGCGTGCGTGGTGAGGCCGATCCCGACCGTCCGAGAGATCCGGAACACCGCATCAAAGAGGGCGATGTGACCTCGGTGGATCCGGTCGAACGTCCCCCCCACGATAGCCCGTCGGGCTCGGCGTGGCATGCGCGACTATATCCGGAATTGGCTGATGAGGAAGACGAGCGCGACGAGGGCGATCGCAGCGTAGAGGAGCAGGGAGTAGTTCCGCCGCGCGGTGAGCCGACGCGTTCGTTCACGCTCGCAGGCTGCGCTGCAGGTCTCGGAACCCCCCGCGCAGACCTTCCCACAGACCTTGCAATGCCGATGATCGATGGGTGCGACCATGGGTGCCGAAAGACGGAATCGGCGGATAGGGATTGTGCCGCACTCGGGCCGGTCCGCGGCCGGGGGGAATCTACCGACGGTCGCCGCGTGCCAGGGGCCGCCGTACGAGGGGTTTCGCGGACTCCCGTTGCTGCCGTACCGGCGTGCCCCGCGGCGGAGGCGTCGGAACGCGTAGAGGGCTCGGCTTTCCTCCACCCGCCGCCGCGCGCTGCTTGCGCTCGAGCTCCTCGATCTTCGCCCATGCCTGCCGGACGATCGGGATCAGTTTCGTGGTGAACTCGTCCGTTCGCTTCCGGAGATCGGCGAGTTCCGCACGGACCGTGGCCTCGAGCTTCACGAACTCGGCGGACCGCGCCGGGGCCGCTTTCGGCTCGGCGCTCCTCGGTTTCGCACCCGCCGACCGGAGAAGAGCGTCCATCTCACCTCTCAGACGGGCGACGAGCGCGACGTACCGCTGGCGTTCCTCGTCGAGGGCCTCAGTAAGCCGTTCCTCGATCCGCTCTTGCAGGCGCTTCTGGAGATTGGCGATCGACTCGAGGTGGAGACGGCTCTGCTCCTGGGCCCGTGCCTCGGCGACGTTGTGAAGCCTCGCTTCCGTCTCCTCGATCTTCCGGTGGATGGCCTGCGCATCCGATGGGATCACGGGCGTCGACGGGGTCCTGGGACCCGACTCCTGCGCATGCAGAACGGTCGAGAGCCGGGCTTCGAGCGCGGCCCGCGCTGTTCGCTCGGCGTCGAGAGCGGAGCGGATGTCCCGATCGAGCTCCTCGAGTCGGGTCTTCGGGAGGGCGTCCGCGGCGTCGAGCTTGCTCTCGAGCTGGTCGCGGAGCGCGCTCAGCGTCTCTTCCTGCTGCTGGATCGCCGTTGCGATGGCAGCGCTTGCCACGGCGGCTCCGTCGCGTGCCTCCGCGGTGCTAGTCCGGAGTCCGTCGGTGAGTCGGGAGGTGATCCGGTCCTCGAGATCCCGGAAGCGGTCCGCAAGTTGTGCGTCGGCGAGTTGCGGAGGATCGTGGCGCTCCGGGGATCCACTCGGCGGAATCATGGGGCGCTCGGGGACCGCGGGGGCGTGCGGCCCTCGAGCGAGCGGCACGAGCTGCTTCTTGGGAACCGGAACGGAGTCGCGGGCCGGCGACCGCACGGGGGCCGCTTCCAATGGTGTCGGCGAGGGACGGGGCGCCTCGGACGATGGCGTCGGAAGATGGCGCGATCCGGTGACGACCGCCGTCGGCCGGGCTGGTGTCCGGGTGGCGGGAACTGCGTGAAGGTACTCCTGACTCCGTCGCAGCGCTTCGCGGTTCGCTGGAGGGATGCGGCTGCGAGGGTGCTCAAGGAGGACCGCGGTCCCCTCCATCGCCTCGGCGATCCGACCGATCTCCTTCCGCCGGTTCGCCGCGGTCCATGTGGTGCCGTCCGGCCGCGGGCCGAGGCGGCGTGGCAGCTCGACCACGTCGACCCGGGACCGGAGGGCCGCGAGCTGTCGGTCGTTCCCCTCCCGAAGATAGCGCAGGATCGTCGGGAGGCTCTCCTTCCCCCGGCTCGCGGGGGGGAAGGAGGAGGCGGCGAGGTCGTGGACGGTCACCTTCTCCGCCCGCCAGCTCTGGACGCGGCGGGGATGGCGCGGGCTCTCGGCGTCGTGGCGGGGCTCGCGCATCAGGAGGAGGGAGATCGGGATGCGCTTCTGCAGCTCGTCGAGATCGAGGCCGTTCGGCGGGACGAAGTACGGGAACGCGAGGATGGCTCCCATCGAGACGAGCGACGAGGGCAGCGCACGAACGAGGTGGAGCAGGACGGACATCGCCGACGCCCAGCGCTCCGATGCGATCAGGAGGACCGGTTCGCGCGAGCTGCGGTGAAAGAGCAGACCCTCGCCGACCGGGCCGTAGAGCTCCGGGTCGCGCGTGCCTCCCGTGCTCGCGATCTCGCCGTGCGTCTCGCCCATCAGGGCGTGCCACTGGATCACGGCCGCGCCGAAGTCGCCCGGGTGCAGGAGGCTCGCCGTCTCGAGGACGAACGTCTTCATCCCGAGCCTCGGTCGGTCCTCCTTCGAGAGGAACATGCGGCCGACGCAGGTGTACCGGCCGCCGTAGGCGGGATACAGGAAGAGGTTCGGGTAGAACGAGAGCGTCGTCCCCGGATCCGGGTCCCAGTAGTCGTGGGTGTCGGCGAGGTTGATCGTGATGTGCCCGACCGCGCGCACGGCTTCCATCGTCTCGCGGAGTCCCTCGAACTCCTGCGGGATCGTGGTGTAGCCGGGGCTCTGCGCCTCGTTGTCGACCTGGCGGCACCAGACGACGGCGATCGGCCGGAGAGGGGCTACGCCCGCCGCCGACGGGCCGGGCAGCGCCGACGCGTCGGAACTCATCCCTTCGCGGGTCCTCGACGCGCCAGGACCTTCTCGCAGATGCGTGCGAGAGGGAGCGTGGTGTTGACCATCACCGGAACGCCCTGCCCGCCGTCCTCCGAGGCGGGGGATTCCGCGCCGGACTCCCCCACGAGGAGCGGGGGCCCGTCGGGAGCGGCGACCGCGGACGACATGAGGAAGACGTCCTCCTTGGCGGAGATCTGCTTGCCGTCGTTGGCGACGAGGATCGTGCCCATGCCCGATCCGTCGCGGCGCAGGAGGAAATCGGGGATGTCGAGGGCGCTCCGGTAGGAGCGGTCGCGGACGACGCGATCGATCTCCTCGCGGAACTCGCCGAGCCGGTCCGCCTTCGACACTGCGATCACGAGCGGGAGCTCGTACTCGGTAACGAATCGGAAGACCCCGCGTGCGAGGTTCACCTGTTGGGCCTGGTCTCGCAGCGAGGAGAGCGCCGGCGAGAGGAGGAGGATGATGCCATCGGCGTCCTCGAGGAACTTGCCCAGCATCGTGAGCCCGCGCCGCCAGAGTTCCCGACGATCGGAGGGCCACGTGTCGAACCGCGGGATGACACGGCAGCTGCGCTCCGTGACCTCTTCATCCCAGGACTGGAGCCAGAGCCGATCGTAGGTGAAGTAGTCCGAGATGATCCCGCCGGCCTCGTCGATGGTCCGCAGTTCCATCGCGCGGGACTGCTTCTCCTGCTGCGGCGTCCCGTAGCGGAAGCGCATCTTCATGTCGACGAACTGGTTGAACTTCGTCGGAAGCGGGTACTTCGTGAGGACGCCCTGCTCCGCGCGGCCCGCCGCGAGCTCGACGAACAGCTTCCCCTTCGCCTCCATCGGGCGGCTCACGTAGAGGCGCGTCGTCGACTCGACGCTCGCGTCTTCGACGGCACCTCCGGTATCGTGGGTCGTCTCCTCGAGCACGACCTCGTTGCGGAGGTCGCCGTAGAGCGGTACTGTTCCCTCCGGCGGCCGCGAGGGGATGTAG
>JAKIWU010000050.1 GCA_022749905.1 Thermoplasmata archaeon | reverse complement strand
GGGGAAAACTCACGATCCCGGCGAGTCCTTGGGTGGGGCCGGGGTGCGCCCCTTGGTGGTGCAGCCGACAATAGTAAGGTGGGTATCTCGGCCTGGGGCCGACAAGATGGAACGTGAGGCGCATTCGTTAACGACGACATGGTTCTTCCGAGGATCGGACGGCTGCGTGAAGGAGGAGGCCCGAATGGATGGCACGTGACTCCGGTCGGAACAGAAGAGCAGGAATCTTGGACTTAGAAGCGAGTCCGGATCGACATCCTCGGGCCGCGAAGCCACCTCGATTCGCACCGACTCCCTCGGTTCCGACTTCTCCTCGAGCGACTGAAGTCTCCATGGGACGCGATGCTGATCCTCGGAATCACTGCCGTTCTGTGGGGGATCGCCGTTGCGGGAGTTGTCCTGATCGTGAGTCAGAACGGATCCCTCCTAAGCATCCTCGTCGGGGTTCCCCTCGTCCTGATCGCTTCGGGGCTCGCTTCGCATCTTGTCTATCGCGCGCAGCGAGCGTGATCTACAGGTCGCCTCTCAATTCGCTGGCGCGGCGAGGTGGACCGACTCCCCGATGGTCCGACGAAACCGGCCCCTCCGCCGTTCGACCAGCGCCTGCCTCGGAACCCTCGCGCGCCCGTTCGAGAGAGCCGGCCGACGGCAAGGTCATAAGAGCGGCTCGGGTCCGGGCCGCACGGGATGGGGTTCAAGGGACGCGATGTGATCTCGATCCGCGATTTCTCGCGGGAAGAGATCGAGGAGATCCTCAGGGCGTCCCGTCGGATGATCCCGCTCGCTGAGGGCAAGAAGACGAGCCACGCGCTCGACGGGAAGATCCTGACCCTCGCTTTCCTGGAACCCTCTACCCGAACCCGGCTTTCCTTCGAGGCCGCGATGGCGCGTCTCGGGGGCAGCTGTGTCACCATCGCCGATCCTGCGGTCAGCTCGCTCCGCAAGGGGGAAACGCTCCACGACACGATCCGTGTTCTCTCCTCCTACGGGGACGCGATCGTCCTTCGGCATCCGAACGAGGGCGCCGCCCGGCTCGCGGCCCAGGCCTCCGCGAAACCGGTGATCAACGGCGGGGACGGGGCGGGCCAGCATCCGACGCAGACCCTCCTTGACCTCGCCACAATCGAGGAGGCGTTCGGAACCCTGAGCGGGCTGCGGGTCGTTCTCGTCGGGGATCTCAAGTACGGCCGCACGGTCCACTCCCTCGCGCACGCCCTCGCGATCTTCGGATCGGAAATTGTCCTGTGCGCCCCGCCGACGCTTGGCCTTCCCGCCGAGGTCCGCGAGCATCTCGAGACGATCGGTGCGAAGGTCACCGTGGAGGACGAGCTGTCCCGCGCGGTCCGGGACGCCGACGTCCTCTACGTCACCCGGATCCAGAGGGAAAGGTTTGGCGACGAGCGCGAGTTCGCCAAGGTCTCGGGAAGCTACCGGATCGACCGCGCGCTCCTTGCGAACGCGAAGCCGAAGCTCGCGGTGCTCCATCCCCTCCCTCGCACAGGCGAAGTCGCGCCCGAACTCGACGACACCCCGCATGCCGCGTACTTCCGGCAGGCCTTCCTCGGGGTGCCGGTGCGGATGGCGCTCCTCGCCCTCCTCCTCACCGGGAAGGTCCCATGACCGCGGCGCGGGAGCTCAAGATCACGCCGATCAAGAACGGGACCGTCATCGATCACATCGGGAACGGCCTCGCCCTCGAGGTCCTTCGGATCATCGGCATCGACGAGATCGACAAGGACTCCACCGTCTCCGTCGCGCTGCACGTCCGCAGCCAGAAGATCGGTTGGAAGGACATCGTGAAGGTCGAGAACATGGAGCTCTCCCCGAGGAAAGCGAACGCGATCGCGCTCATCGCGCCCACCGCCACGATCTCGATCATCCGGGACTTCCGGGTGCGGGAGAAGCGCGCTGTCGACCTCCCGGACCGGATCGTCGGGATCCTGAAGTGCCCGAACCCGAGCTGCATCTCGAACCAGCGCGAGCCCGTGGAGAGCGAGTTCGACGTCGTACGCCGGCGGCCCGTGGTCCTCCGCTGCATCTACTGCGAACGCCTCGTGGACGATTTCCACCCCCACGCCGCCTGAGCCATCCGCGACGCGCGCACCATGACCGCCCCCCTCGCGGCGTTTCTCCTTGTTTTCGGCGTGGTCGCCCTGCTCGAGTTCTTCGACCGGACGACGTTCGCGGTGATCGGGCTCGCGACCCGCCAGCCGTTCCGACCGACGTGGCTCGGAGCCGCGGCGGCGTTCGTGCTCACCTCGGCGCTCGCCGTCATCGTCGGCACGACGATCCTTGTGGCCCTTCATGGATCGTTCCGCTACTTCCAGATCGGCGGGGGGGCCCTCCTCCTCGCCTACGCCGGCTACCTGTGGTTCTTCGAGGGCAAGGAGCGCCCGCTCCCTTCCGGGCGATCCGCCTTCGCGACGGCGTTCGCGACGATCCTCCTCCTCGAGCTCGGCGACGCGACGATGATCGTCATCGTCCTCTTCGCCGGCAGCCTCGCCCAGCCGCTCGCCGTGTTCGTCGGTGGGAGCGCCGCGCTTCTGACCGTCGCGACGGTCACTGCCTCCCTCGGCGGCTGGCTCGGCGCTCGGGTTCCGCCGAAGGTCCTGGATCGCGCGGTCATCGTCGTCATGCTCCTCGTGGGAGCGCTGACGATCCTCTTCGCGCTCGAGCCGGGGTTGCTTCCCCCGGTCTTCGGGTAGGCGCCTAGGTGTGGGTCGGGAGCGCGCCGGACCCTTCGCGCGCCGCTTCTGCGAGCACGGCGAGATCGACGATCGAGGTGTTCCATTCGCGGGGGAACCTCCCCTCGAAGTCCGGCGCCTCGAGACGGTCGAGCAGGGGTCGTGCGCCGGCGGGCTTTCCCTCTGCGAGCTCGAGGAGCGCGAGCCGCACGTGGGCCTCGGCTTCGTACGGCGGGAGGGACGAGGGCGAGGGTCGCGCGGCCATGGCGCCCCAGATGTCCCGAGCGGATTCGGTTCGGTGCTCGAACGCGGCAAGACGGCCCTCGAGGAGCCAGAGGCGGAGCAAGGGGGGGGACGGGGGGATCAGGTGGAGGGAGTCGACGATCTCGCGCGCCCGTAGGACGGGAGGTTTGGCCTTGCCCCCCTCCCCCGCGTCGAGCAGCATCTCGCCGAGGTCGAGGAGGTGATAGAGCTCGCGCGTGGGCGCGCGCATCCGACGGAGCGCGGGCGCCGCGGTCTGATGCGCGCGGAGCGTTTCCGCGGGGGCGAGGCGCCGGCCCATGAGCCGAAGCTGAAGCTCGTCGGCGATGGGCCCGAGTCCGTACCCGCCCGGGCGCCCAAAAACGGGGGCGCCGGGGACACGGAACCCTTCGGAGGCTTCGGGTTCGGTGGGCCCCTCCGTCGCGAAGCGGAGCGCCTCGACGATGGCCTTCGCATGCTTGGCGCTCGTAGGCTCGAGCTCGTGGGCGAAGAGCGAGGCGCGCTCGGCCTCGGAGAGCGCGATATCGTAGCGACCACGCTCGAACTCGAGCTCGGAGGCCACCGCCTGAAGGAGCACCTCCGCTCCACGAGCTTCGGTCTCCGCGCACTGCACGATGAGCTCGTTCAGGAGGACGGAGAGCGAGAGCCTCGGACCCACCGTTCGCACGGCGGGCACAATTGCCTCGACGAGCTCCTCGGAACGCTCGGGCTCCACCGACGTGTCGAGGGCCGTCAGGATCCCTTCCCGTACCTCCTCCTCGAACTCGTCGATCCGCCCCGAGAAGGCGAGGGCCCGGGCCCGGAACAGATGGAGCTCCGCGCCCGTGGAGGGTCGCTCGGCAGCCGGGACCTTCGGGAGGCAGCGCAGCGCCTTCGAGATGAGCTCCTCCGCGGTATCGAAGGCGCCGATCCGTTCCGCGAGCTCGGCGCTCTCGGTCAGATGCCGGAGCGCTTCCGAATCGGGGGACGCCTCGTAGAAGTGCCGGGCGAGCTCGAGAGCCCCTTTGAGATCCGGCTCCGGTTGGAGCGCGGAGAGAGCCTCGCCGATCTCGCGATGGACCTCGCGCCGCTTCGACTCGGTGGCAAACCCGGGTAGGATCTCGATCCAGCCCGCGTGGGCGATCGTCACGCGTCCGTCCCCGACACGCACGATGTTCTCGGCGACCGCCGGCGCGAGCGCCTCTGCGAGCTCGGGGAGGCCGAGCTTGCTCACCCGAGAAAGTCGGACCTCGCCGGCGCTCCCCCCGAGGATCGCGGTGACGATCAGCACTTCCCGGGTGGCGGACGGGAGGCGGACGAACGTCTCGCGGAATCGATCCGCTTCGCGGGGGTCGGGCTTCGCGTGCTCGAACCGGACCCATTCCACATCGCCACGCCGCAGAAGGCGCTCCTCCCAGGCGCCGAACGCCGGGAGCGAGACATCGAGCGCCGCCACCAGCAGGATCGGGCGGTAGCGCACGCGCTCCGAGAGGTAGAGGATCGACTCGCGGCTCTCCGGATCGAGCAGGGCCGCGTCCTCGATGAACAGCGCCACCGGGTGGATCGGCACTTCCGAGAGCGTCCGAAGGACCTCCGCGTGGACGTCCGGGCCCGTGACAACGCGTCCGCCCCGACGGTGCGAGGGGGGGTTCAGGAGGCTTGTGCGATCCGAACCACCACGGCGGCGTCGGCGCGAGTCGTCCCCCGCCGGGGTGGGGGGCGTAGCAAGAGGCGCCCAAGGCCAGGCGGCCGGACCGGCGGAGGTTCCGTCTCGCCCTTCGGGAGCGGCCGTGTCGGGTTTCGCCGGGGCCCCGAACCCCGCGAGCGCTGCATAGGGCGTCTCGCGGTCTCGGTAGCTCCCAACGATCTCGATCGCGCGCCACTGGCGCAACGAGAGGTCCTCCCTGATCGCCGAGAGGAGCTCGCTCTTCCCGGCAAGCGGGGGACCGGCGATGGCAACGGTCCTACCGCTCCCCTCGGTCGCCGCCCCGATGCCGCGGAGCACCGGCGGCGGTAGAGGTCCCATTAGGGAAGGGGAAGCAGCGCCCCGCGCCATTAGGATTTGGACCCCAGAGGCGAAGTGGGGGGCCTGGCCCCACCGCCCCTTGCGGTGACTCGGGCCGACCCTCCGGCGGTGGGGAGCTTATTATTGAAGACCTCGGTGGGCCGCCGGATGCGCAAATCGGTCGCCGCGGCGCGCGCCTCGATCCTTCGCGAGAAGGTCCAGCCGATCGACGTGACCCGGATCCACGGTTCGGGGGATCTCCTCACGGCGTTCCGCACCACGTCGATCCAGGCCCGGAACCTCGGTCGCTGTCTCGAGGTCTGGGAGAACGCTCTCACCGATCGGAAGCGACCCACGATCCTGCTCGGGCTCGCCGGACCCCTGATCGCGGCCGGTCTTCGTGAGGTGATCCGCGACTTGGTCGATTGGGGCCTTGTCGATGTCGTGGTCTCGACGGGCGCCGTGCTCTACCAAGACCTCTACCAAGGGCTCGGGGGCCAGCACTGGATCGGAACACCGAACGCGGACGACGTGCGTCTGCGCTCGCTCTACCTCGACCGCATCTACGACACCTACGTCGACGAGCTCCGGTTCGAGGATGCGGATCGGGCGATCGGCGCCATCACCGACGAGTTCCCGCCGCGACCGGCGTCCTCTCGGGAGTACCTGGCCTTCCTCGGCAGGAAGTTCCGGGACCCGCATTCGATCCTTGCGACCGCGGCGCGACGCGGGGTCCCGGTCTTCTCACCCGCGCTCATCGACAGCTCGATCGGTATCGGTCTCACCCTCCATTACCAGCGCAATCGCGGACGCCCGAGGTTCATCCTCGACGCGGTGCGCGACAACTACGAGCTCGTCCAGATCCTATCCCATTCCCCGAGGACCGCGGTGATTTACGTCGGCGGCGGCACCCCGAAGAACTGGATCAACGATGGGATCGTGATGGCGAACTACGCCTTCGGACGCGAAGGGGAGGGACACTACTACGCACTCCAAATCACGACCGATGTACCGCATTGGGGTGGTCTCTCCGGGAGCACACTCGACGAAGCCCAGTCGTGGGGGAAGATCTCACCAAGCGCCCGTCGGGCGATGGCGCATGTGGACGCGTCCATCGGACTCCCGCTCCTGGTCGGCGCCCTGTGGGACCGTCGACGCGTGTGGCAGCCTCGTCGAAGGTTGGCGTTCGATTGGTCGGGCGACGAGGTTAAGATTCGGACCGAATCGGGCTCCCGAACGCGCGGTTCTGCGGCCCGGCGGCGCTAGCAGCGCCCCGGCACGATCCGGGAGTGGTCCGCATTGGTGCAAAGTCCGAGACTCCGTGCTGTGGCACACCATGGCGAGCTCCACCGTCGACCGGGCGCGGGGATTCCGCGCACGTGATAGCGGGAAAATCTCATACCCCCGTGTGACTCCGCACCTTGGCGTCCCGTCGCACGCGCGCGCGACGGCCGGGGGCTTAAGCTCGCGGGCACCGCCGTCGTCGGTCTATTAGAAATCTTATATTGATGCGTATTTACCCGTATAAGTGCGCGTTGTTTTAGACGCACCGGATATACGACACGGTTTCGGAACTTTCAAATAGCCTCTTGCGGCGGGGCACCTTGGAGGTGACCAACCGATGTGGCTCCCAGTTCTTCCCCCGCTCCCGCGCGACCAGCTGTAGAACCCTTTTGATCGGGGAGGGGCGTTAGGCCCCTCCCTGCGACTCGGCCGGTGACGCGAGCTGCGAAGCCGGTGAGGCCGAGTTGCCCGACCCCCCCTCGAGGAGGGCATCGATCTTGCCCTTGAGCTCCCCTTCGATTCGTTGGATCCACAGCGTCATCCCCATCGAGCCCGCGAGGCCGACCGCCCGATCGTAGGCCGACTTCGCGAGCTTTCCCTCCTGTTGGAAGAGGTAAGTCTCCGCGAGGTAGGAGAGCGCGAGGACGAGCGAGTCGCTCGGCCCGAGCCGGCTCAGCACCTCGACCGAGCGTTCCGCGTGACCGCGGGCGCTTTCGACCTGCCCGCTCCGCAGCTCCCCCGTTGCCAAGATCGCAAGAGTGTACCCGAAGACGGTCTCGTTCCCGAGGCGTTCCGCGAGCACGGAGGCCTGGCGAGCGAAGTCCGCGACCTCGTCCCACTTCCCGGACTCTACGGTCATCGCAGCGAGCCCGCTCAGGGTGTACATGAGCTGGGTCAGATGTCCGAGCGACTCGGTTTCCGATCGCAACTTGCGCATCTCGATCTCGGCAAGATCCCGCTTCCCCGTCTCTTGGTACGCCCTCGCCCGGACGAGGAGCAGGTTGAACACGAGGTCCGTCCGTCCGGAGAGCCTGGCCTGGGGGAGCCCCTCTTCCACGATCCTGAGCGCCTCCTCTTCGTAGCCTCCGAGCGACGTTACCCTCGACCACGCCGCCAGGCTCTCGACCGAAAGATCCGCGACGCGCGCCTTGCGAGCCCCTTCGAACGTCGCCTGGTAGAGCTCCCGGGCGTTCCCGAGGTCTCCGCGAGCTTCGACGATCCTAGCGTCGGTGAGCTGGAAGTACAGGCGCAGGCGTCGCGTCGACGCCCCGAGCCGACGCGCCTCGGCGTAGGTCGCCTCGGCCTGGGCGGTCTGCTTCTGGCGCAGGTTCAGTTCGACGATCACCAGGAGGCACTCGGCCGCGACGCGCGGATCCCCCTCGGCATCCGAGATCGCGCGGCGGAGGAGCACGATCGCCTCCGCGAACTCCGAGTGGGTCCGCAGGAGTTCGGCCTGGACCCGGAGGGCGCGAATCCGGGCCGGCCCCGCGGCCATCCCCACCGTGAGGCGGCTGAGCGCGCTCCGCAGCGCGTCGGAGTAGCCGAGCTCGAGGATCTTCCGGTCGTCTTGCGTGAGGAGCTCGGAGGCGGCCCGCCAGCTCTCGCCCGCGACGAGGTGGACGAACCGCTCTCGGACCGACTCCGGCCGGTGGCTGCGGCCGTAGTAGGCGGCGAGGAGGCGGTGGGCCTCGAGATCGGCGGGGCCGGCCCGGCTGAACAGGGCCTTTCGGATCGTCTCCAGGAGTTCCACCCGACCTTCGAGGGCGGGGTGCAGGATGCCGATCCGACGGAGCTCCTCCACACGCTCGGTCGACATCCCGGCCATCTCGGTCAGGAACGTGATGGGGAGTGGCTCGTTCGCGAGCCCGACCGGAAGGAGCGCGACGACCTCGGCCATCGGCATCCTCGCGACGACGGCGTCAGGCAACGCCAACAGCGTCGCCTCCACCCCGGGGGTCCGGACGGCGAGCTGGAGCACGAGGGGGCTCCCGAGCGACGATTGGTACACCTTCTCGAACCGATCGGCAAGCCCTCCGTGACGGTCCGTGAGCTCGTGCGCGGAAGCGCGGTCGAGCCCACCGATGACGAGACGGTGCACCTCGGGTCCCCCCGGGGGGAGGAACGGACCCTCCTGCCCGACGAGGAAGAAGAGTCCCTTCTCCTCCCGGACCATGAGCGCAAGGAATTCCGAGAGAAACGCGCGCATGTCCGGGCCGGCGACGTGGGTGTCGTCGATGACCCCAAGCATTCCGTGGGTGCCGAGCGCCCGGATCGTGAGGCTCGCGACCTCCCGGGCGGTAGGGGGTCGGGGGACCTCGGCGTAGTAGGCGAGCTGGGCGGCCCCGAGGGGGGAAAGAGCGTGGGCGATGGCGGCCAACACGTGCCGAGGGGACGATCCGGCCCGGATGGTGAACCAGAACGGGACGCGGCCCCGTTTCAAGCGGCGGATATGCTGGGCTACGAGGGCGGTCTTGCCCATTCCCGG
>JAKIWU010000005.1 GCA_022749905.1 Thermoplasmata archaeon | reverse complement strand
GAGGGCCGCGTCGTCCTCGACGCCGTTACCGGCGCACGCGCCCTGCCCGCGGGATCCGACGCGCTGAACGCGCCCTAGACGCGCTGCGCCCGCTCTGCCCGCGCCGAGATTTCCCCTCCCGCTCAAATACCGGGGGCGAGTGAAAACGCCGTGCTCCTCGAGCAGTTCGAGGTCGGTCCGTACCAGAATTTCACCTACCTCGTTGCGGAATCGGAGGGAGGAGAGGGCGTCGTCATCGACCCTTCCTTCGGGATTGACCCCGTACTCGCGGCGATCGACCGGGCGCGCGTGAAAGTCCGGTACGTGCTCAACACCCACAGCCATCCGGACCACGTGGCCGGAAACCAGGACGTCCGCGACCGCACGGGAGCGAAGATCGTTGCGCACCGATCGGCACCGCTCCGGCAGGATCTCTCCGTGAACGCAGGGGACACGATCGAGTCGGGCCGGTTGCGGTTCCAAGTGTTGCATACGCCCGGTCACACACCGGACAGCGTCCTCTACATCTTCGAGGGTCACGTCGCGACGGGGGACACGCTCTTCGTGGGCGAGTGTGGGCGGACCGATCTCCCCGGCGGGGATCCGTCGGCCATGTTCGATAGCCTCCTGGGCCAAGTGATCCGCCTCGACGATGCCCTCATCGTCCTACCCGGGCACGACTACGGAGTGACCCGAACATCAACCATCGGGCGCGAGAAGCGCGAGAACTATGTCCTGAAGCCGCGAACCCGGGAAGAGTTCATACGCTTCCTCCGCGAGTGAATCGATGAGCCCCCTACCCCCGGCGGCAGAACGACCTCTTTGGGCGCTCGGCGCGCGACGCGCCCGGCCTACCACTCCCACAGCGCGGGAACTTGTGGGGCGGCTCCGGGAGGCAGCGGCCGCGTCGGAACCCCTTGTCGCGTTGATGGACGCCCGGGGCGTTGCGGGCGAGCGCCACCTCCTCTCCGCGTGGGCCCATCTCGGCCGCGCGCGCAGCCGCGGCGAATCTCGCCTGCGCGATCGAGGGGCGGAGTTCCTCCTCTACGTCGCCGGCGATGATCAGCTTCCCAGGGCCCTCGCGAAAGTCGGCGTCGGAGCGGACACGGAGGAGTTCGTGCTCGCGGGGGAGCCACCGCGGGAGCCCGCTGCTCTGCTGGAGAAACTTGGTCTCGTTGCCGCCGACGGAATCTATCCTCGTCCGGTTGACGCGGAGCTCCTCGACCGCCTCGGGATCCAGAAGGAAGACCGCTCCATCGTGCCGGAGGCTTCGTGGGAGGGGCTCGTTCTGGAGCGCATCGCTCTCCTCGAGCTCTCCCAACCTCGCACCGGATCCGGTAGCCCGGAGCCACCTCGAAAATAGTCGGATCCGGGAACGACTCGGACCGAGTGAGCGCTCCGTGCTCCCGAGCGCGGACCGGGAGCTGGGAGGAGGCATGCAGGACCGCCCCATCGAAAGTTCCATAGAGGCTCGCCCCGTGCATCCGCCATCGCTGGGCGCCGGATGCAGGTGTAATCTAGCGGTAGGATGTCAGCCTTCCAAGCTGACCACCCGGGTTCGAATTCCGGGCGGCACGGCCGCCCGGGCGGGACTCCCGGCGCCTGCATCCTCATCGTGCGCCCTCGGCCGGCCACACGAGTTAAGGACGGGGACCGGCATCGTGCCGCCGCGCGCTGAGGTAGCCTAGCCCGGCAAGGCGCCAGCCTTGAAAGCTGGTGGCGGTGACGCCACGGGAGTTCAAATCTCCCCCTCAGCGTCCCCCGGTTTCCTCGCCTCTTCGCCAGCCATAAGTAGCTCGTCCCCGCTCGCGCCCCTTTCGATGACCGACGCTGCCGCCATCACCCCGCTCATGGAGCAGTACGAGGGGGTGAAGGCGCGCTACCCCGGTCATCTCGTGCTCTTCCGTGTCGGCGATTTCTTCGAGACGTTTGGCGACGACGCGAAGCTCCTCGCGAAGGAGCTCGAGGTGGTCCTCACCGCCCGCGCACCGGATCGGGGCGGGGCTCGGACCCCGATGGCTGGGGTGCCATCCCACGCGGTCGACACGTACCTCGGGCGCCTCGTGCAGAAGGGCTACAAGGTCGCGCTCTGCGATCAGGTCGAGGACGCACGCTTCGCGAAAGGCCTCGTGCGGCGCGAGGTCACGCGGGTCGTCACCCCCGGCACGGTCGTGGAGGAGCGCATCCTCCCCGGACCCGACCACAATTTCCTCGCGAGCCTTCTCCTCGGAGAGGGCCTCGCCCGGTTCGCCGTGGTCGACGTGACCACGGGAGAGTGGTACCGCGGGGAAGCAAGGACGGAGGGGATCGAGGGGGCGGTTGCAGCGCTCGCCCCCTTCGCACCGCGGGAGATCCTCGCCCACGCCAGCGGGCCGGACAGCCAGATCGCGCTGCGAACCGCGCTCCATCGGGAGCTCCCGAACGCGCGGATCGAGGATGCACCCGATCCGATCGCCGCCTCCGAAGCGCCTGAGAACCTCGAGATCGCGGGCGACTCGGTCCGTTTCGCTGCCGACCTAAGGCTCGCATCGTACGTCCGCGCTGCCCAACCCCGACTCCTCCCCTACGTATCCCTCTCCGAGGTCGGCGTCGGCGTCCCCCGCCTCGTCCTCGATGCGAAGACCCTCCGGCACCTCGAAATCTCTCGACCGATGAATCCGGACGATCCGGGCGGCAGCACGCTCTTGACAACGTGGGACGAGACACGGACGCCGGCGGGACGCAGGACTCTCGCGTTCTGGCTCAAGCATCCGCTCGCCGACGTCGCCTCCATCCTCGCGCGCCAGGAGGCCGTCGCATGGTTCGTGGACCGGGGCGCGGAACTTCTGGCATGGAGGCTCGACCTCACCCACATCTCCGATGTGGCGCGCATCGGGGCGAGGATCGCCGGACGACGGATCCGGCCGACCGAACTGGTCTCCCTCGCCGAAAGCCTCCGGGCCGTTGGCCACCTCGCCGGCCGACTGCGGGAGGCGATCGACCCGCCCCCTGCCCTCCGTGCGCTGACGGTGCGGCTCGATCCCTTGCCCGAGCTTCTCGCCCGCTTGGAGGCCGCGATTCCGAAGGAGGCCCTGGGTGCTCCCGAGGAAAGCGCGCGCTTTCGTCCGGGGTTCGCGCCGGCGCTCGACGGGCCGATCGCGGAGGCAGCACGGGGCGTCGCCGACCTCGAAACGCTCGAGCGCAAGGAGCAGGCCGCGAGCGGAATCCGGACTCTGAAGATCGGCTTCAACCAGGTGTTCGGGTACTAATTCGAGGTCTCGAAACCGAACCTCGCAAGGGTCCCCTCCCACTTCCGCCGGAAGCAGACCATCTCCGGAGCCGAGCGGTTCACCTCGGAGGAGCTCGAAGGGATCGAGGCCCGCATCCTGGACGCTCGGGACAAGGCGCGACATGCGGAGGACGAGCTCTGGGAGCGTTTCCTGATCGAAATGGAGTCGCACCTCCCCCGCCTCTACCGGCTCTCCCGGGCCGTCGGGGAACTCGATGCGCTCGCCAGCTTCGCCACGGTCGCACAAGAACGCGGCCACGTCCGTCCCGTCGTCGACGACTCGACCGAGCTCCAGATCCGCGACGGTCGCCACCCGATCCTCGATCGGTCTCTCGGGGGACGGTTCGTCCCGAACGACGCGGACCTCGATGCCCGGGGCGCACGCCTCCTCGTCCTTACCGGCCCGAACATGTCGGGGAAATCCACTTACATGCGCCAGATCGGACTCCTCGTCGTCCTCGCCCAGGCCGGTGCGTTCGTCCCGGCGCGCTACGCCCGGATCGGTCTCGTTACTTCGCTCTACACGCGGATGGGGTTCACGGACGAGATCGGCCGCGGGAAGTCGAGCTTCATGGTCGAGATGACCGAGGTCGCGGAGATCCTGGACGGGGCAGACGAACGATCCCTCGTCCTCCTCGATGAAGTCGGCCGCGGCACCAGCACCTTCGACGGTCTCGCCCTGGCGTGGGCCACCCTTCGACACCTCCACGAGACCGTGCGCTGTCGCACCGTGCTCGCGACCCACTACCACCAGCTCACCGAGCTCATCGAGCGCCTGGCCGGCGCTCGCAACGCGCATCTTGCCGTACGCGAGGACGCGGGCTCCGTCGTCTTCCTGCACCGGGTGGTCCCCGGCAGCACCGACAAGAGCTACGGCATCCACGTGGCGCGCCTCGCCGGCCTCCCCGACTCCCTGCTCGAAGAGGCCGATCGGTTGCTCCGCCACCTGGAGCGCGAGGGCGTTGCGGTGGGCGGCTCGAAGGCGGGGCGACCCCGGGAACGGGGCTACACCCAAGCGATCCTCCTGCCGACGCACGAGCCGCCGCGGCCCTCGGCCGTCGAGGCGGAGCTCGCCGCCCTCGATCCCGACTCGCTCACCCCGCTCGATGCGCTCCGGTGGATCGCCGAGGCGCGTCGGCGTGTTCGACCTTCGGACTCCGAGAAACCGTCGTGACCCCACCGACGCAGCGCCCGACGCCGGGGATCCGGCGCCTCGATCCCGCCACGATCGCGCGGATTGCGGCCGGGGAAGTCGTGGAGCGTCCGGCTTCCGTGGTGAAGGAACTCGTCGAGAACGCGTACGACGCGGGCGCGACGGAGGTCGGCGTCGCGATCTGGCAGGGCGGCCTCACGCGCATCTCCGTGCTCGACAACGGATCGGGGATCCCCGCCGACGAGCTCGGGCTCGCCGTGGAGCGCCACGCGACGAGCAAGCTCTCCGGGCCCGGCGGCCTCGAGCGGATCGCGACGCTCGGATTCCGGGGTGAGGCGCTCGCGTCGATCGCGGCCGTAAGCCGCCTCACGCTGCGCTCGCGGCCGACGGGCGCCGAAGCCGCCCACGGGATCCGCGTCGAGGGCGGGCACATCGAAGGAGAGTTCATCGAGGGCGCGCCCCCGGGGACCACCGTCGACGTCGCGGACCTCTTCTTCAACACGCCGGCCCGCCGGAAGTTCCTCCACGCGCCGGCCGCCGAACAGGTCGAGGTGACGGGAGCCGTAGGCGCCCTCTACCTCGCGCACCCGGGCGCGACGCTCGTCCTGGAATCGGAGGGGCGAGAGGTCGCTCGCTATCCTCGCACCTCCTCGGCGAGCGACGCGGCCGTACGTGTCCTCGGCGCCGAGCTCGTCGGGCAGATGGTCGAGGTCGAAGTGCCCATCCCCGACGGAGGACGGATCTCTGGGGTTGTCGGTCGACCTGCGATCTCCCGCGGCACCTCGCGCTCGGTGTTCTTCTCCGTGAACGGCCGTTCCGTCGCCTCGCGCGTGCTCGCCCAGGCGCTCCGTCGTGCGTTCGACGACTACCTTCCAAGAACACGCTACCCGGTGGGCGTGATCGCGGTCGAGATCGACCCGGCCCGGATCGACGTCAACGTGCACCCGACGAAGCGCGAGATCCGGATCACCAGGGAGCGCGAGCTCGGCGAGATCCTGCGCGCTGCTGTGCGATCCGCTCTCCAGAGGGCTCCCCAGGCCGTGGATCGAGGCGCACGCTCGTCGCGATCGCTGCGGCTCGACCCTCCCGAGCTCCAATCGGGGGGCCCGACCCCACCGACGCTCTCCGTTCCCCTCGCGGCCCTCCCGATCGCGATCGCACGGCGGCAGGAACACCTCCTCGCCGACCGCACACCCCGGCTCGTTGGAGCGGCGGGCGGCCACCCGAGGCTTCTCCTTCTCGCGCCGATCTTCTCCCTCTACTGGCTCGCAGCCTCCGACGACGCCCTCGTCCTCGTCGACCAGCATGCCGCGAGCGAACGTGTGGTGTACGAGGCCCTCCGACGGGACGGTCGGCTCGCCCGTCAGTCCCTCGTTTCGCCCATCCTCCTCACGCTGACCGCCCGTCAGGCCGCCGTCCTCTCGGAACGGCGGGCGGAGATCGGATCGGCGGGATTCACGGTCGAACCGTTCGGAGGGGACAGTTACCGGATCGCCTCGCTCCCCGTTTACCGGGGTCGCCTGGCGCGGGCCGACATGCTCCCCGCGCTCCTCGACGAACTCGCCGATGGGGGGCGTCCCACCGTCCCGAACGGCCTCGTGGAACGTACAGCGGCGTCCATCGCGTGCCATGCGGCCGTCCGAGCGGGCGATACGATCAGCGCCGAGGAGATGGGACGGATCCTCGACGCCCTCTACCGCCTGCCCGACGCCTCCTACGCCTGCCCGCATGGCCGACCGATCCTCGTCCGGCTCCCGAGGGGCCGCCTCGACCGATGGTTCCTGAGGAGCCCGGAATGAGGACCCGGCTCCCTCGTCCACGCCGGGAGAAGGAGCTCGCGCCTGCGGTGCAGAGCTTCCTCGAAGGACGGGGCTATCGCGTGTGGATCGACCCCGACGGCACCGACTACTTCGACGTCGTGGCTCGCAGCGGGAGCACGATTGGACTCGTCGAGCTGAAGATCTCGGACGGACGCACCGTGCTACGCCAGGCGATCCGCCGTCGCGGATGGGCCGACTGGGTCGCGGTGGCCGTTCCATCCCGCGCGCTCGCGGCGCGCATCGCCGCCCGTTCCGTCGCGGAGCGAGGCCGGCGCGTCGGGGTCTGGGCCGTCGAGGGGGGAACCGTGGAGGTCATCCGTCCCGAGGAACCGCTTGCCCTCGACGCGGAGCCGAATCCGCTCGGCGTGCTCAAGGAGGCGCTCCTCGAACGCCTCGATCTGCTCGAGGCGGGAACGCTTGCTCCCGGCATCCCCTGGGGACTCCCCGAAGGCGCACGCCACGGGCTCCCCGGTGGGCGGAGCAGCCGGGATTGGCGGCTCGAGGAATTCACCTCTGTCGACGACGCCGAATCCCACTAGTGCAAGAGCGGTGCAAGGCACCCTTCGAAGCGCTCGGCCATCCGCTCGTATCGGAAGTCGTCCGCATACACCTTGCCCGCTTCGCCGATCGATCGGCGGAGTGCGGGATCGGCGAGGAGCTCGGCGAGCTCGCTCGCATAGTCCCCGGGCTCGTCGGAAGCGACGATCCGAACGGCCTTCTTTGGGTCGATCCCGTCGAGCGGGACCTGTCGGCTCACGAGCGTGGCCACGCCGTAGCGCATCGCCTCCCGCGGAGCGAGCCCGAAGCCCTCGTAGCGCGCGGGGAAGAGGAACACGTCGCTCGCGCGCAGGACCTCCGCCTTGGTCGCTTCGTCGACCACGCCGAGCGGCATCACGCCCGGTTCCGTAGGGACGCTGCACCCGACCACGAGGAAGCGGGCGCCGGGGAAGAACGATCGCACCCGTCGGAAGGCGTCGAGGGCGATCGGCAGGCCCTGGCGCTCGGGGGTCCGGCCGATGAACGCCACGACGGGGACGTCCTTCGGCACCTTGAGATGGCGTCGGCATTCATCGCGCGACGCGGTCGGGAGAGGATCCGGGACGCCGTACGGCAGGATCTGCACACGGCGGTCGGCGACGCGATGATGTTCTGCGAGAAGGCGGCGATTGAGCTCGGAACCGACGAGGATCGCGCGCGCCTTGCGGAGCGCGGTCGACTCGAGGCGTCGCAACGTCCGTCGGTCGAGCCAATTCCCCACGCGCTGGCGCAGACCGCCGTCCGGCTCGAGGGGTCGGAGCGTGTCGAACGTCTGCAGCCCAACGTCGTGGACCATCATCGCGAACACGGGGCGGCCATCCCGCCCTTCCCGCCAGGTGAGCGCGCCCGCCTTCTCGTCGTTCCCCACGATCACGTCCGTCGCGGGATCGAGGACGCGGGAGGCGAACCGTCCGAGCGCGATGTCCCGTGCGAAGGGGCGCCTCCCGACTGGGCCGTCGGGGAGCGGGACCGTTGCGACCCCTCGCCAGGTGCTCGGCGCACCGGTTCCCTTCGCGGGGTAGAGAACGCGCACCACGTGTCCCCGCGTCACCAGAGCGGCGCTGAGCTCCCAGACCACCCGGCTCAGCCCGGAGGTGGGATCGTCCGGCGGCGCGGTCGCGAGGACCTCGATCCGCCAGCCGGGCATCAGCCCGGTTAGGCAGCGCTCCTCAAAATCGTTCGGGCGCGTGCGTCGATGCGCCCGGTCACCCGGATGCGGTCGCGGTGGCGATCGAATGGCCCGCCATCGCGTCGGGAACCGGGACGCCCATCGCATCGAGGATCGTCGGCGCTACGTCGAGGAGCGAGTACGGGCCCGCCCTCCGACCCGGCGCGAAGCGGTCGCCGTGGGCGATGAGGATGCCGTTCATCCGGTGGACCCCGCTTCCGTAGTAGTAGCCGGGCCGCTTCGCGAGCATCGGGTCCGGATAGCTGAAATCCATGCGCGATTCGGTGGCGAGTCCGTCGATCCGAAGGAGGAGCGCCGGCGCTTGGGCGAGGTTCCGCCCGCGGTAGATCTCCCTCGGATCGAACACCTCGATCTTGGCGCTCTGGTACGCCTCGAGTTTCCCACGAATCTCGGCGATGATCCGTTCCCGTGCCTCGGCCCCGAGGTTCGGGTTGTAGCGGTTCATGTAGATCCCCTCGGGCACCGGGTAGGAGAAGGCGACGGTCTTCTCCCAGTCGATGTTCGCCGCCATCGCCTCGAAGCTCCCCTTTCCCGCGAGGGCGGTCCCGAGCCATTCGCGCCGCGGTCCCCCGCGGAGCCGATCGGCAACCGCGCGGACGAGCCACCTCGTCGGCGCGAAGCGCTCGGAGGCGATCAGGAAGCGCGTCATCCACCGTCGGCGGTGTCCCGAGGGGGATCCGCGGAACACGAGGTACCCCTCCTGGGCGAGCCAGCGGTTCGTGAAGAAGTCCGATCGCGCGGCTCCGTGGCCGTGGTCGGAGATCACGAGGGTGAGAGCAGGTCCACCCGCCTTGCGGAAGGCGCGGTCGATCCGCTCGCAGGCCCCGTCGACCGCACGCCAGAACGCCTTGAGGTCCTCGGGCACCTCGGCGAGCGGCCGCGTGAGCTCCGCCCAATGCTGGTGCTGGACGCGATCGGTCTCCCGGAAGAGCGCGAAGAGGAAATCGGGATGGTGCCGTTCCATGAGGAGCTCGGCGTAGCGGGCATGCTGCTCGACGGCGCGCTTCGCTTGGTCGAGCCATGCAGCGCGGTCGGCGGAGCGGTACGCCGGGAGCTCCGCAAGGTGGGGCTCGCCGGTCGCCGCCTCGAGGCTCTCGCGGAGCCCCGGAGGGTACGTCGGGGGATTCTCGGAGAGCATGCCGGGTACGACGAACCCGTTGAGCGCGTAGCCCGCCCGCAGCGGGAAGTTGAGGACGCCGACGCGCACGCCCCTCCGAGAGAGGAGGTCCCAAACGGCCTCCACGGGACGGAACGTCTGGACGATCTTCGATTTCCCCGGTCCGCCGTCGGGCTCGGTGAAGCCGAAGATCCCGAGGGCCCCGGGGTCCTGCCCCGTCGCGAAGGAGTACCAGGCGGGGATCGTCTTCGGAGGATAGACGGATTGGAGCGGTGCGCGGAGCCCGGATTCGGAGAGGGATCGCAGGAACGGCAGCTCGCCCGCTTGCATCCAGGGGTCGAGGAGGTCGAACGTTCCCCCGTCGAGCCCGAGGACGAGCACGCGCTCTGCGGGGACCGTCATCTCAGAACCGCTCCAAAGGAGAACTGAGGTCGAAAGCGGCGTGGCGAGTATAAGAAAGTGGGTCCCGGTGGCGGAGACCGGTCATCGCCGAGAACCGGGCGGAGCCGCAACGCCGTCCCGTGCGAGAGCTCGGCAGGGTAGCGCTCCCTACAGGAGTCGGATCCCTTCGAGGTTGTACGGCACCCGGGACTCGATATTGAACCGCTTGTGGAGCCCTGTGGCGAGGTCGAGCGCCTTGCTTTCCTCCCCGTGGTTCAGGATGACGCGGAGCGGACGCGGGTCGAGCGTCGCGACGTAGTTCATGAGCTGGACTCGATCGGAGTGGCCTGAGAACCCCTCGATCGTGGCGATCTCGAGGCGAACGGGCACGGAACCCGACCGGCCGTTGTCCATGAAGTTCGCCTCGGGGAGGCCCCGCTGCAGACGCTTGCCGAACGTCCCCTCCGCCTGGTAGCCGACGAAGAGGAGCCCGTTCTTCTCCTCCGGCGCCCAGGCCCGGAAGTACTCCATCACGGGGCCGCCGCTCATCATCCCGGAGGTCGCGAGGATAATGCACGGGTCCTTCGAGTCGAGGATGCCGTAGCGCATCTGCGAGGAGTCGACCCGGTGGAAGACATCGGAGAGGAACGGGTTGTCGCCCTGCTGGAAGATCTCGGTGCGGAGCTGACTGTTCAGGAACTCGGGGTAGGCCGTGTGGATCGCGGTCGCCTCGAAGATCATCCCATCCAGGTAGACGGGCACCTTCGGGAGGAGGCCCTGGCGCATCCGCTCCTCGAGGACGAGCATGACCTCCTGCGAGCGGCCGACGGCGAACACGGGGACGATGAGCTTCCCGCCGCGGCTCAGCACTTTCGAGGCGAGCTGGGTGAACTGCTCGGTCGCCTGCTGGCGGCTCGGCTGCAGGTCCCGATAGCCTCCGTAGGTCGATTCGAGGATGAGGGTCTCGAGACGTGGGAACCGGTTCGCAGCGGGGTTGAACAGCCAGCTGCGCTCGAACTTGATGTCCCCGGAGTAGGCGAGGTTGTAGTCGCCGTCGCCGAGGTGGAAGTGGCAGATCGACGACCCGAGGATGTGCCCGGCGTTGTGGAGCGTGAGGCGCATGTCGGGCGCGATGTCCGTGGTCTCGCCCCAGCGCAAGGGGATGGTCCGGGCGACCATCGCGCGGACGTTCGAGGAGTCGTAGAGTCCCTTGCGGGCCTCTTGGTTGGTGACCTTGATCGCGTCGAGCAGCATGAGCGCCATCAGGTCCCGCGTTGGCGCCGTGCAGTAGATCGGCCCGTTGTAGCCGTACTTCAGGAGGACCGGGATCAGCCCGCAGTGGTCGAGATGGGCGTGCGTCACGACCACAGCATCGAGCGAGTCGAGCGGGAGGAGCTCCGGTGCGTTGAAGAACGGCGTCCGATCCGAGCCCGGATCGATCCCGCAGTCGATCAGCACCTTCGAGTTCTGCGTGTTGAGGAGGTGGGCGCTCCGACCGACCTCCCGGTAGCCTCCGAGCGCCGTGGTCCGCGCCCAGATCTTCTCGGGCAGGCGGTCGCGAGCGATCTTGATGCCGACCTTCTTGAGGAACGTGCGGCGTTCGTCGAAGACATTGCGCAGGTGGATCCGGACCTCCTCGACCGTCTTCGAGGGGATCGGCGGCGTCCGGACGATCGTGGGGATCCAGCCGATCTTGCGCTTCAGCTCGTTCAAGACGGAGCCCTGGCGGCCGATCGCGGCCCCCGGGTTCGCAGCTTCGATCGCCACCTCGCCGGTCTCGGGTTCGAAGAAGAGCGCCGAGATCTCGGCCTCTCTCGGCAGGAGTTCGCGGATCGCGGCCTCGGCTTCCTTCGGATCCATCAGGATCGAAGGATCGGTGCGCACGAGGACGCGGCGGCGGAGACGCTGGGCGACCTGGCGGAGTAGGTCGCCTCCAGAGAGGAAGGCGTCGAGCTGCTTGGTGTAGAGGACGATGTGCGGGCCCTCGAGCTCGATGTCGGTGACCTCGATGCCTTCCGGCAGGACCTCGCGCAGCGCTTCCCGTGTCTGGTCAACCAGAGAGTCGAAACTCATCGTGTGTCATCATTGGAAGGGGTTGGCGGAAGGGGTTCCGGGGCGGAAAGTCGAGGAAACGTTTAGGCGAGCGTCGGAGGCAACGGGATCTTGAGGCCCTTGAGCCGCTTATTGATCTCGTCCTCGGAGAACTCGCGGTACTCTTTGGAGGTGATCGTATGGATCGTGTAGCCGTCGCCGCTCGCGCTGTCGCGCTTCATCGCGACCGTGAGGCCGCGGATCGCGAGATCCACCCCGTCCGAGACGGTGAGGTCCTTCGAGTAGTTCTCCTCGAGAAGGCCGTACGCGAAGGTCGAGCCGCTTCCGACCGAGACGTACCGGTCCTCGATCGAACCGCCCGCCGGGTCGACCGAGAAGACATGGCCGCCCTTCGAGTCGACTCCGCCGAGGATGAGCCAGGCGTAGTACGGGAACATCCGGTTCCCGCTCAGGATGTTGGCAAGAAGCGTCGCGGCGCCCTCGGCGGAGAGCTGGGCGCTCCGCCGGAGACGGTAGAGGGAAACCTCCGCGCGGAGGTAGCGCGCCAGGACCTGGGCATCCCCGACGAGCCCCGCGACGGTCATCCCAATGTTCTGGTCGATCTTGAACAGTTTCTGCGTCGCCTTGTTGGCGATGAGGTTGCCGGCGGTCGCGCGCTTTTCGGTGGCGAGGACGACTCCGTCCTTCAGCACGAGACCGATGGTCGTGGTCCCCTTGAGCCACTGCCCTTCTTGGATGTACGGTGACGCTTGCATCGATGGGGGTGCCCCGGCTTGGAAAACGGCTCCCCGACTGGGGCGCCATATATAACGCTCATGCACGGAACTTACCGCAGGGTCACTCGGTACCGTCTGTCCCTCCCGAGACCCGACGATTCAAGGGGGCGTGGAGCGCGGCCCCTAGCGTTCCCGTTCTCGCCGTTCGCGTTCTGTGAGCGAACGTAAAAAGGGGAAGGCCCCCTCGCTCGCTGGATATCGCATGCGGCGTCACGAGGTCGTGATCGTCGGCGCCGGGCTCGCCGGGCAACGCGCGGCGCTCGCGGCCGTCGAGGCCGGCCGGGACGTTGCCGTCGTCACGAAACTCCACCCGATGCGCTCGCACTCGGGCGCCGCCCAAGGCGGGATCAACGCGGCGGTGGGCGCGGAAGATTCCGTCGACACGCACATCTACGATACGGTGAAGGGATCCGACTACCTGGGAGATCAGGACGCGATCGAATTCTTCTGCCGGGAGGCCGGCCCGACGGTCGTCGAGATGGAACACTTCGGCACGATCTTCAGCCGGGCCGACGATGGGAGCTTGGCGCGCCGTCCCTTCGGGGGCGCTGGCTTCCCGAGGACGATCTATGCGGCGGATCGGACCGGCCTCGCGCTCTTGCAGGCGCTCTACGAGCGGCTCGGCACGGAATCGTTCACCACGTACGAGGAGTGGGACCTTCTCCGGATCGTCGTACGGGAGGGCCGCGTGCAGGGCATCGTCGCGATCGACCGAACGACCGGTGCGCTCGAGGAGATCGCCGCGCGGTCCGTTGTGATCGCGACCGGACCCGCCGGGCGGGTCTACGGGCGGACGACCAACGCCCATTCGTGTACCGGCGACGGGATCGCGATCGCCTACCGGGCCGGCGCGGAGCTGAAGGACATGGAGTTCGTTCAGTTCCACCCGACGGCGCTGCTCGAGTCGTCGATCCTCATCACCGAGGGCGCGCGCGGCGAGGGTGGGATCCTGAAGAATGCGCAGGGGGAGCGGTTCATGGCGCGCTATGCTCCGCACGTCCTCGATCTCGCGTCGCGCGACGTTGTCTCTCGGGCGATCATCACAGAGATCCAGGAAGGGCGGGGGTTTCCAGGCGGGTACGTCCACCTCGAACTCATGCACCTCGGTCGGGAGCGTATCGAGTCCCGGCTCGAGGAGATCTGCGATTTCTCGCGCAAGTTCGCCGGCATCGATCCGGTGACGCAACCGATCCCGGTCATGCCCGCGCAGCACTACATGATGGGAGGGATCGGCACGACCATCCGCGGCGAGACGAACGTTCGGGGCCTCTACGCCGCCGGGGAGGCCGCCTGCGTCTCGATCCACGGAGCGAACCGCCTCGGGGGCAACTCTCTTCTCGAGACGCTCGTGTTCGGCAAGCAGGCGGGAACCGCCGCGGCCGAATACGCGGCGCGAGCCGCCCCACCTCTGCTTCACGAATCCGACCTCGCCCCCGTTCGGACACGCCTCGACGCTCTGAGCGCCAAGAGTCAGGGGGAAGACCCCCAGGCGATCCGAACCGCGATGCAGGCCACCATGGATGGTAGGGTCGGCATCTTCCGCAGTTTCGCCGAGCTCGCGAAGGCGCTCGAGGAACTCCGAGCGCTGAAGACGCGCTACGAGAACGTCCGCGTGGTCGACACGGCCTCCGCCTTCAACCTCAATCTTACCGACGCCCTCGAGGTGGGCCACATGCTCGATCTCGCGGAGGTGATCACGGTCGGTGCCATCGCCCGTACCGAGAGCCGGGGGGCGCACTCGCGGACCGACTACCCGAAGCGCGACGACGCGCAGTGGATGCGCCACACCATCGCGTCCCAGTCGCGCGAGGGTCCGAAGCTCTCGTACTCCGCCGTTGCGTACACCCGCTGGGACCCGAAGGAGCGCGTGTACTGATGGCGGCCGAGCTCCTCGACGCCCCGTTCGACGTCTACCGCTTCGACCCCGCGCACGAGGCGACTCCGCGGTACCAACGCTACGCGCTACACCTGCCGGCCCACACGCCCGTCCTCACGGCGCTGCTCGCGATCCGTGCCGAGCTCGATCCCACCCTCACGCTTCGCTACTCCTGCCGGAGCGCCATTTGCGGCTCCTGCGCGATGGTGATCAACTCGAAGAGCCGGCTCGCCTGCCAGACGCCGATCGGGCCTGAGCTCGCTCGCCACGGGCGGATCGTCATCGATCCGATGCGCAACATGCCCGTCATCCGCGACCTCGTGACCGAGATGCGCTCGTTCTGGACGAACTATCACCGGATCGAACCGCACCTCAAGCCGAACCGAGCGAGGCCACCGCCCGAAGGAAAGCCGAACCCGATGACGCCCGCCGAGGTCGCGCGGTTCCAGGAGACTCCCCGCTGCATTTCCTGCGCCGCGTGCTACTCGGCGTGCCCTGCTGTCGAGGCCGATCCGATGTTCCCCGGTCCGATGGCCCTCGCGAAGCTCTACCGGTTCGTCGTCGATCCGCGCGACGGGGCGACGAACGAACGGCTCGCGCGGATCCAGCCCGAGGGGCTCTGGCTCTGCCTGCGTTGCCACCTCTGTACCGAGGCGTGCCCGAAGGGGGTGCGTCCCTCCGAACGGATCATGGACCTCAAAGAGCTCGCGATCGCCTCGCAGGGCGCGACCGACCCAGGCTCCCGCCACGCGCTCGCCTTCAAGGAGAACATCCGCGAAGCCGGAGTGCTGAACGAGCTCAAGCTCGTGCGTCAGACCTCCGGCCTTCCGGGCATGGCAGCCCAACTCGGCCAGGGACTCCGCCTCGCCGCCAAGAAGCGGGAGATCCTGAAGCGACCGAAGCCGATCGAGGGGCACGCCGAGGTCGAGAAGCTCTACGAGATCCTCGATCGAGAGGAGGAGCGATGAAGCTCGCGTACTATCCGGGGTGCGTCGCCCAAGAGTCGGGCCGCGAGCTCGACATGGCGACACGCTGGGTCGCGGGAAAGCTCGGGATCGAGCTCGTCGAGTTCCCCAACTTCTCCTGCTGCGGTTCGGGCTTCATCGACGAGGCGAACCCGATCCTCAACCTCGCTCTAAACGCTCGGAACCTCGCGATCGCGGAACGGGCCGGCCTCGGCGTCCTCACGATCTGCTCGACGTGCCAGGGCATGCTCGCCCTTGCGAACAACCGGCTCGGCGACGCCGTCGTCAAGGCGAAGGTCGATGCGGCGCTCGCCCAGATCGGCGTCTCGTACGGCGGCACGACGCGCGTCACGCACCTCCTCGACGTGATCGTCTCGCAGATCGGTCTCGACGAACTGCGCCGTCGCGTGGTCCGCCCCCTTACCGGGCTCAAGGTGGGGGCGTTCTACGGATGCCACCTCCTGCGTCCCGCCGACCGGCTCGGGACGGACAGCGCGGAGGAGCCGCACACGTTCGAGGACCTCCTCGGCGCGCTCGGGGCGACGCCGGTGATGTACCGCGGGCGCGTGATGTGTTGCGGATTCCCGATCCTTTTCGTGAAGGAGCCGACGGCGAATCGGATCGCCGGGAACCAGATCGATGATGCCCGCGCGCACGGGGCCGAGGCGATGGCGACCCCCTGCCCCCTCTGTCATATCTCGCTCGACGCGTACCAGAACAAGGCCGAGGCCGCGGTGGGTCACCCGCTCGACATGCCGGTCTTCCATTTGCCCCAACTCGTCGGCCTCGCGCTCGGGGCGACGCCGGAACAGATGGGCCTCCCGCGCCACCTCGTCTCGACGAAGGGCGCCCTCGCGAGGATCCCGGGCGTCGCGCTCTCGGCCTGAGAGAAGGTGCGCGTGCCCCGCCAGCGGTTCTCGAGCGGGACCCCTTGGGAGGACCGGGTCGGCTACGCGAGGGCGGTGCGCTCGGGCCGATTCGTCTGGATCTCGGGGACGACGGCGACGGGGCCGGACGGACGCTTCGTCGGAGGATCGGCGTACGATCAGACGAAGCGCGCGATCGACAACATCGAGCGCGCCCTCGCTGCGGTCGGAGCCTCGTTGGCGGACGTCGTCCGCACGCGCCTCTACGTGGCGGACATCTCCGAGTGGTCAGAGATCGGCCGAGCGCACGCCGAACGCTTCTCCGAGATCCGACCGGCGACCGCGATGGTCCAGGTAGCGGGGCTCCTCGACCCCGCGATGCGGGTCGAGATCGAGGTCGACGCTGTGATCGAGCGTCCGCGAACGGTCTCGAAGCGGGCGGGAAGCCGGGGTCGAAGTCCGGCCAGGCGCCGCTAGGTTGGGACGGAGGGCCGAGTCAGCGCTGACCGGCCCCGGGAAGGGGCCGCGAGCCGGCGCCCTTCGTCACGTACAGGTGCAGCGAATCGCACATCTGGCGGAAGTACGGGGCACCTCCATCGGGGTGCTGGCTCGCGAGGGTCGCTTCGATCTCCGCGTCGGAGTGCGCGGGGTCGACCTGGGGCGTGAACATGCACTGGAAGATGACGAAGCTTGCCCCGTCGATGCGCACACGCTCCGTCTCGGGAGCCTGGCAGAACGGACAGTGCAACACGCGCGTTCGAGGGGCTGGGCCGACTTAGGGTTGGCGGGAAGGACGCGCGCGTGCCGACCGCCGGGCCCGATGGGTCAGTCGATGTAGCCCAGGGACCGGAGCCGCTCGCGGAGGCGACGTTCGTCCTCCTCGCTGAACGGCTGCTCCGATCGTTTTTCGAGGAGACGCGCGAGCACGAACGTGACGAACGTGTCGATCGAGGTGAAGCCGCTCCCGTGGATCCGTTCCTCGATGGCGCGGGCCGTGTCTTCGGGGATCTCGAGGCGACGTCCCTTCGGAACGCCTGCGGCCACGCGCCACACCGGGCGCCTCCGCTCTTAGGCATTTCGCCGGCGAGGCCGGGTTATTCCCACTCGATCGTCGCCGGCGGCTTGTCCGTAACGTCGTACAGGACCCTCGTCACCTTTCCGGAGAGCTCGCGGGTTACCCGCTCGGCGATGCGGCGCAACAGCTCGGGGCGGGGCGCCATCGCGGTCGCTGTCATCGCGTCGATGGATTCCACGATCCGCACGCTGACGGCCTCGCCAAAGATCCGGTTGTCCCCCGTAACGCCAACGGACCGGACGGGCAGCAGGACGGCGAAGTATTGCCAAGGCCGCGGCAAGCGTCCTGCCGCGATCTCCGCTTCGACCTCCTCGGTCACGATGCGGTCGGCGGTCCGAGCCGTCGCGACGCGATCGGTCGTGACGGGCCCCGCGACGCGCACCGCGAGACCCGGACCGGGGAACGGTTGACGCTCGGCGTTCGGGATGCCGAGGTGGGTGGCGAGCGCGCGAACCTCGTCCTTGTAGAGGTCGCGGAGGGGTTCGACCAATCGTAGTCGTGAGTCCTTCGGCACGCCTCCGACGTTGTGATGGGTCTTGATCGTGTCGCGAAGTTGGCCGCCGCTCTCGATCCAGTCCGGGGCGATCGTGCCCTGCACGAGGCGATCGGTGCCGAACCGTTCGGCCTCCGATTCGAAGAGCCGGATGAAGCTCTCCCCGATGCGGCGCCGCTTCTCCTCAGGATCGGTGACCCCTTCGAGCGCGCCGAAAAACCGGGGCGCGGCGGAGACGATCTCGATCGGGAGCCGGAGCGTACTTCCGAGAGCTCGAACGCCTTCGATCTCACCGGCCCGGAGAAGTCCGGTGTCCACGAAGAGAGAACGGGCGCGATCCCCGAGGGCCTCCCGTGCGAGAACCGCGGCCGCGGTGCTGTCGATCCCGCCGCTCGTCGCCACGAGGGCGCGCTCCGGCACCTCGGCCCGGATCCGCTCGACCGCGTCGCGCCGAAAGCTCTCGGGGTCCTTCATGGAGGCGCGGCGGGCACAGGGCCGCCGTCGTCCTTCCAGCGGGCGCGGTAGCGGACGAGCGCGTCGTGGACCTCGGGGTGTCCCAGCGCGAGGATCTCCGCGGCGAGCAGCGCGGCGTTCTCCGACGCGTCGAGTCCGACGGCGGCGACCGGGACGCCGGGAGGCATCTGGACGACGGAGAGGAGCGAGTCGAGGCCAAGGCCCCGGTGCAGGGGGACGCCGATCACGGGCTTCAGCGTGCGCGCGGCGATCGTTCCGGGAAGGGCGGCGGAGAGGCCGGCCATCGCGACGAACACCTCGACAGAGGGGTCGGAGGCGATCGCCTCGACGCGCTCGGGGGTGCGGTGGGCGGACGCGACCGTGACCTCGCTGGGGACGCCGAGCGTTTCGAGCCGGGCCCGGACCTTCTCGGCGTGCTCGAGGTCGGATTTGCTACCGACCACGATGGCGACCTTCATGCGACGTCTCTGCGAGCGGCCGGCGAGAGAAAAGCGTTGGGGCGTCCGAGTGCAGCTGCCGAAGCCTCTAAGCCCCGGCGGCCCCCCGCCGACGCGGTGCAGCTCCATCGAGGTGGTCGCTGGCGCGCCTGGCTCGGGCGCCAGTTCGGGGGCGAGACCGAGCTCGGGGATCGCATCTGGCGGCGGTGCCTGCACCTCATCGGGGCGTTGGTTCTCGTCTACTATCTCCTGCCGACGGGATTCTTCGTCGTTCTCCCGAATTCGCGCGTCCTCCTCCTCGCTCTCTTCCTCGTTCTCCTTCTGGAAGCCCTCCGTATCCTCGGAAGGATCGAGCTACCGACGATCCGACCGCACGAGCACGAACGGGTCGCGAGCTTCGCCTACTACGCTGTCGCTCTCGTCGCAGCGGTGCTCCTCTTCCCGGAGCCGATCGCGATCGCGGTGGTCCTCGGGACTGCGATCGTCGATCCGGTGATCGGAGAGCTTCGGCGGCTGCCGAAGCCACGCCCGGCCCAACCGGTGCTTCCTCTCCTCGTCTACAGCGGGCTCGCCTTCGCGGCACTCCGAGGGATCGGCGGATGGGGCGTCCATCCCGCGATCCTCGCGACGGGGATCGCGGCCGTCGCTGCCGTGGGGATCGAGAGCCTGCGGATGCGCTCCCTCGACGACGATCTGACGATGACGCTCGTTCCCGGCGTGATCCTCACGACGATCGTGTGGCTCGTGCCTTCGTTTCCCTCGTGGGCTGGCTGAATCGGGGCCAAGCCCCCGCGGTAAGACGCTCTAGACGACGGGCGTGAGCTTCGCGTGCGGCGAGCCCGCCTGGGGGTCGTAGGAGATCGAGTAGATCGTCGTCCGGGGCCGGATCCCGTAGATGCACGGAGCGTTGTCGATGTTCGTGACCCGGAAGTACGTGTCCATCATGTTGAGGATCTCGCTCGCCACGAGGAGCCCGGGCTTCAGGAGGCCGATCCCGAGGTTCCCGACGAGCTTCGTCCTGCGGACGCCGTGGAAGTACATGCGGATCGCGACCTGGTCGCCCATGAGGCTCTCGAGAGTGTCGAACGAGGTGTACTCGAGGAACGGCTTCTGCTGCGGGCCCCGCACGGCCTTCTCGGCCGTCACCATCACCTGGGTCGCCTCCTCGCGCCCATAGTGGGCCATCGGGACGATGTAGGACTCCTCGGTCTCGCTCGCGGTGTAGTCGACGATCCGGACCCGCTGGTCGAAGACGTTCGGGGCCGTCTGGCGGACGAGGGTGTCGCGGAGCTTCTCCGGCGACTCGCCCGCGGCAAGGACCGCGATGATCCCGCGCGACTGCGTGAGGAAGTTCAGGAACGTCGGAGTGAACAGCATGTAGTAGTCGTCGATGCCGACGTTCATGTCGATCTCGAATGCGTTGAAGCTCCCGCGTCGGAAGCCTCCCTCGAGGAGCCGGTCGAAGTCCGGGATCCCCGTCGAATAGAACCGCTCCGGGTCCGACACGGGGCGCCACACCGAGGGCGACGCCGTGTGGTCGCCGTTGCCGATCCCGAGCGCCTCGAACCGGCCCCCGTTGAGGGTCACCGCGTAGCGCGGCCTGCCGATGTTCGTGGCCCGGAGCTTTTCGAGACGCAGGTGCCGCACGCGGCGTTCGTCGAGCTCTTCGCGCTGGATGGAGAGGAGTCCGTCGACGAGGTACTCGATGCCGCCCGCTTCGGGCTTCTCGAGCACCATCACCACGTTGGTGTTCGAGGACTCCACGAGATCCTTCTGGAGGCACATCACGAACTCTTCCATTTCGAGCCCGTACTTGTGGGTCACACCCTCGAGCGAATCGATGACGAGGAGCGACTTGTCCGGGAGCGCCTTCTCGACCCGGTTGTAGACGTTCTCGACCTCGGGCATCGGGTTCCGGCGGGTCAACTGCAAAAGGTGCGTCCGATCCACCTTCGTCGGGGCGCCGCGGTCGTCCGAGAGCGAACGCATGACCTCCTTGGCGGCCCGGATCTTGCGCTTCTCGGCCTCCGGGAGATCCGCCTCGGTGCTCTTCACCGGCGGATTGACCGTCTCGAGGAACATCTTCCCGGCATCGAGGACGCGGGCGCGAAGCTCCGAGGTCTTGAGCCACGGGAACTGGCGGTAGAGCGCCTCGTCGCCGACGCGGGTCGAGAGGTAGTAGGACTGCTCGGGCTTTCCGACGCGTTCGAGGAGCTCGAGACCGAAGGTCGTCTTCCCCGTCCCTGCGCCCCCCTTGACGATGAGGGAACGGCCGCCCTTGCCGGAAAGGAAGGTCAGGATCTCGGAGGGGATGACCGCGCCCGTGCGCCCGCCGTTGTTCTCCATCATGCTGGTCCAAGAAGTCGGGAGCCTTCCTGGCTCCGTGGCGGCGCCCTCACGATGTTCCCCAACTCTCAACGCCTATTGGGACGTGGGGAAAGTAAAGCTTTGCCTCGGTCTTGGAGGCGAAGAAGCTCCGGAACGCGGGAACTTTGGGGCCTTGAGCGCCCCGGCCTCTCTTGATACTGAGCCCATATAGGCGAACCGTTGGAGGAAGCCGAGATGTCTCGCTTCCACCGGGCGCGACGGCGTACGCCCCGTGCCTTGGCCGCTGCGCTGGGGCTTCTTGCTCTCCTCCTCTGGAGTTCTTCGGCGCCCTCGGGGTTCGCGTCCGATGGCGGAGTCCTCGGCCATCAAGGTCGCGCAGTCCCCGCGGCGCTCAGGAACTTGGGCCCGATCGGCAGCCGAACGGCCGCGACTCTCCCCGACCATGCGGACAACGCCAGTCTCGCTGCGGCGACGGGAACCCTCGCCTCCGGTGAGGGCCCTGCGGCCGGGAGATCCGTTCGGTGCGAGGCCACCACCGCCACCACTGCGCTTTGCGGTAGCGGAAGACCCGAACGGCCGGCGGCGAGCTCTCCGACGTGGATCAATGAAACCCCGATCCTCGCGAACACCTCGCGGGTGCCGCCCGCAGGCTCGGATGCGGGCCTCGTCTGGGACCTGGCCCTAGGGTACTACGTGTTCTTCGGAGGCTGCCTCGCGACGCAATGCGACAGCAACCAGACCTGGCTCTACTACGCCGGTACCTGGGTGAACGCGACAGGCACCCTGCCTTCCGCCCCGAGCCCGAGGGCCGATGCCGCGATGGGCTGGGATCCGAATCTGCAGGCGATCGTCCTCTTCGGCGGGTGCTCCACGAATGCATGCCCCCTCGGGGACACGTGGAAATTCAACGGGACGTGGACCAACATCACGGGATCCGCCTGCTCGAGCGCCTGCCCCAACCCGTCGTTCGGGGCGAGCATCGGGTGGGATCCTACCGACAAGGTGACCATCCTCTTTGGAGGATGCACGGGCAACAGCAACCTCGGTTGCTCTGCGACGGGGAATCAGACTGCCGCGCTGGGTGCGACCCGGCAGTGGTCGATCCTGCCGTACACCCACGCCCCTGGACCACGCTTCTTCGCCGCATCGTACGGGCTCTATGTCTTCGGAGGAAGCTACCCGTGCGGCCTCTCGACCTGCGATTTCAGCGACTTCTGGCAGTTCCAGTCCGTCGCCTCGGGCTGGTTCAACGTGAGCCGGATCTCGAGCGGGAACCCCGGAGGGCGCGCGCAAGCCGCGATCGGCCTCGACTGGAGCACCGGCTACCTCGT
>JAKIWU010000049.1 GCA_022749905.1 Thermoplasmata archaeon | reverse complement strand
TTCTCGATCCCGGAGATCGCCGCCGTCACCCGCGTCGCGGCGGCTTGGAAGAGGGCTGCGGAGAGCGGCCCCTCGCGCAGGGCCTCCCGAACGCCGAGGGTCCCTACATCGAACGGCGAACAGTCGATCCCGATCTGCTCCGCTGTCCCCCGCAAGCGTTAGGCTTGCTCGAGCAGCTCCTTGATGGCCGCCCAATGTTCGGCGGTCTGGTTCACGAGGAGCTCGGTCCGATCGACCAGGATCTTGGCCCGATCGCTCTCGCCCGCTTCGAGCGCACCCTCGACGGCGTCCCGGATGGTGGACGTGGGGAACGGAAGGCCCTCCTCTTCGAGGGCTGAGGCGCGCGCGAGAACGGCATCGGCGCGCTCGCGGAGTCCATCCGCGCTCACGAGACGACCTCGGCCTCGTTCTCACCGGCTGCGAGAAGGTCGTCCATCAGGCGAGCGAGCGTTGCCTCGGCTTCTTCCACTTTGCGGAGTCGCAGGAGCTCCGTGGCTTCCCGGATCTGGGCTGTCGCTCGGACCGCGAGGGGGCTCTCCGGGGGCAGGGAACGCACGAGAACCTGGAGGGAGCGTGCGCGTTCGAGAATGCTGTTCATGCTGGCCAAGGGCACTCCAACGCTCTGACCGAGGGGTGCCGCGGTCTGTCGGGTCGGCCGACCCCCCGAGGCCCTCAGGCGCGCGATCTCGGCCTCCTCTTCGGTCAAGAGGGCCACCGCCGCCGACCATTCGAGGCGTGTGACAGCTTCCCGGATCCGCACCAGCCGCTCGGACGGGGCGACGGGCGCGCTCGCTCCGAGGTGTTCCTGCTCCCGCTCGACGGCGCGAACCCGGGTGTCCAAAAGCTCTCGCAGAGCGGAGTTGAGAGCCTTCGAGCCCTCCTCCAACGCCCCCAAGGCGCCGGGGATGTCGAACCGGAGCTCCGAACGAAGCGCCGATCGCAGAACGGCGTCCGGTTCCGCGGGGGGCATTCCCCCGAGGGCCCGGAGCGCGGCGAGCTCGGAACGGAGGACGGTGACGCGCTCGCCGATGACCACGTCCCCCGGCGGCTCATCCTCCGGGGTGGGTGGGATCTTCCGAGCTGACGAACGGCCGGAGCCCCGTCGACGGGGGGCGGATGGCGTGGCAGGAAGAGCGAGTGCATGTCCGCCGAGCGCAACGGCGAATCCGCACTGTGGGCATGTCTCCTCTGAGGCGGCCATGAGAGTGCCGCAGATGGAGCAGGCGGGCCCGGTGGTCGTCGTCCCCATCGACACTACCTAAGAACTGCGTCCGCCTCCCCTTAGCTCCTTCTGGCTCGGTCGCGACGTACGAACCAACGACCTAGCCTCCCGAGAACGTTGAGATTACAAGGAGCCTACAGTCCCGCTCGATCGGCGAATCCAACGGGATCGAACGACCCTCGAGGAAGACCGCGGAGCCTTCCGGTGCGCGGCCGATCTCCGTGAGCGCCTTTCGGACAAGAGTGGCCGGGGCCACCTCGACCGTGCGAAGCTCGTTGGACCTTCCACCCCGAAGTTCGAACTCGACCCGGAGCGCGGGGGGAGCGCTGAGGGGGAGATTTTCCGCGCCGGGGTCGAGTCTCCCCGGCTCCTTTGAACTCCCGCGATGCATACGCACCACCAGATCTCGAATCTGGCGCCTTGGCCGGGCTAGGCTACCTCAGCACCCGGCGCCCCGACATGAAGGTCGGCATAAGAACGTATGCGCAGCAGGCTATCATCCGGGAGTCCGGAGTGTCCGCTTCATCCGGTCGATCGCGCGAACTTCCATAGGGTCGACCTGGGCCCCGTGGGCCAGAAAGAGGCTGAAGTGGTCCCCGAAGGACACGGCTTCCGCGATCGCCACGAGACGATCTTCGTCGGGAAACCGGACCCTGTCCACGAGGATGCCTCGACGGTGCAACAGGCGGTCGAGGTACTGCGCGCCAGCGGAGGCAGCGCCCGCGGCCCCGATGGGATCGAGGAGGATCACGGAGGCCCGCGGAGCATGGGCGCGAGAAACCGCGTCCCAGGCGATGATGGCATTGTGCAGAAGCTCGGGGAGCATGTCGGCATGGGCCAGGCGTTTCGCATTCTCCTCGATCTGGGTCGCCCAACGTCGAGCGACCGAGGAGACCTCCGAGGAGGCATACACGTACGGCAATCGGGCACCGGTCCGGCGCGCAAGCCGAGCAGGCGGGCCGGTCGCGGACGCGAACTCGGTTTGCCGTCTCTCGAGGTGTTCCGCCGTCCGTGCGATCCGTCTCTCGTTCGACTCCGGGAAGAACGCGTCGAGGAGGCCAAGGAGACCCCCCAGCATGTAGCCGAGGGCGGACCTCGGGGGGATCCCTTCCGGGACCACGAGCAAGGGGACGTGGTCGTGCTCGGCCCGGCGCGACAACTCTCCGCCGGACGCGATCGCGATCCTCGAAGCGCCTCTACGGCCGGCGTCGTCGTAGGCCGAGAGGGTCTCCCAGGTATTGCCGGAGTAACTTGCGAGGAGCACGATGGTGCGCGATCCGACGTGCGCCGGAAGGTTCGGCCCACGCACGGTGTCGAGGGCGAGCTCGGTCTCGGGGTCCGAGACGCTCCGGACGAGGTCCGCGGCGATCGCGCTGCCCCCCATACCTGCGACGATCGCCGAGCCGGACGAGCGCGGAACGCCGCTCGCAAGATCGCGACCGAGGTCGAACCCGGCACGAAGCTGCGCCGGGAATCCCACGGCGAGGGTGCGCATCCGAGCTGCGGCGACGTCGCTCCCTCGAGGCATCGACCCGACGGAATCGTTCCGGTATTTGGCCTCGGTGACTCCGGCGTGCCGCTGCGCCACAGGCAAGACGGCCCTCGCCGCGACCAAACTGATAAGTGGCCGCTCAGTCCCTCGACGGATGGGAACCCGTCCCGCGAGGTGAATCCGAGCTCCGGAGCCTCCTTGGGTCAGGGTGGGACGATAGCGGCGCCATCGGAGCCGCGGATTTCGACGGGGAACCCGGACCTCGACACCATCCTGCACGGAGGCTTGGTCGCCCACCGCCCCTACCTGATCGTCGGTCCCTCGGGCACCGGGAAGACGAAGCTCGCCCTCCAGTTCCTCTGCGACGGCGCCCGACGCGGGGAGAAGGTCCTCCTCGTGACGCTCGAGGAACCGCCCAACGAGATGCGGATCAACCATCACGCACTCCTCCCGGATCTCGATCGCGTGTTCGTCTTCGATGCGATTCCCGATGTGATGCGCTACGAGCGCACGCCCTTCAAGGACATCGCCGCGGTCCGCTCGTCCATCGCCTTCTCTGAGGTTCAGCCCACGATCCGCAAGACGCCCGAGCTCGTGAGCGTCGAGGTCACGTTCAGCGCGCTCGAGCAGACGCTGAAGACCGAGATGGCGCGGCGGAACTACACGCGCCTCGTGGTCGACTCCTTGACGGCGCTCCAGTACTTCTGCATGAAGGGCCTCGACGAGGTCGTCGGAGCGCAGACCTTCCTGCGGTTCCTCTCCGACCTCGGCGTAACGACGCTCCTCACCGTCGAGGCTCCGGTGGAGGATGTGGAGATGGCCGAGCGCCTGCTGGCTCGGGGGGAGATCCGGCTCTTCCGCTGGGAGCTCGAGGAGACCACGGTGCGGGCGATCGGGGTCGAGAAGTTCCGGGGCAGCGCCCACGACATCCGGTTGCATCCGTACAGGATGTCGCCTTCCGGGATCGACATCAACCTCGAGCAGACGATCTCGCGCGACTCGCACATGGTCGTCACCCCGTTCCTGCGTGCCGAGGGCGCCGTGACCGAGTCCATTGGGCTCATCGCAGACGCTTCCCCGCCCGTACCGACCCCGAGTCCGCCAACACTGGCGGTCGAACACCCGGTTCCACCGACCGCGCCCGCTCTCGAGCCGGCTTTGGCATCCCCCCTCCCGCCGCAAGGCACGCCTCCGGCCCCCGAGCTCCGCGATGACCGGACGGCCATCCACCTCGAACGTGCGCGGGCGGCGGTCGCAGAGATTGGCAGAACTTCCGCCGATTCCGCGCCCCGCGGACCCGAGGGTGACCGCGCCTCGGCCGGACCAAGGGCTCCCTCTCCCCCTTCGCCTCGACTTCCGGCCCCACCCTCGAGCACGGAACCCCTGCCTGCGCCGCCGGCACCCCCCCAACAGGAGCTCCCCGCTCCCACCGATCGGGGCGCGCCTCACAAGGAAGACCTGCCCACGCCACACGGAGAGTCGACGGCCGGCGAGTCTCGGCCGCTACCGCCCGTGCGGGCGCGATCCGCACCCCAACGTCCGCCCCTGCCTGCGCGCCGCGTCGCGCCGGTCCCGCAGAGGGGACCGCCGGCGCCGACAGCGCGGAGGGCAACCAGGGAGCCAGCGGTTGCCCCACGTCCGGCGGCGCAAGCTCGACCTACTTCCCCCTCAGAGGTTCCGCCGGCCGCGGCGCCTGTGGAAGCGCCTTCATCTCCTCCGATAGCCACGCCGGAGGTGCCGAAACCGGTCGAGGTTACACCCAGCGCCGCCCCTCCCGCCCCAACCCCGCTCGAGGCTCCCGCCGATCCGGGCCCTCCCATCCGATCCGTTCCGCCCGGGGGCAGCTATCCGCCGCCCTCGGTCGTGCGTGTCGCACCCCCTGCCACTCCCGGAGCGCCGGAAACCCGACGCAGGGGAGGCGCGGGAGGGCGGAAGCGACAGGAAGTTCCCGCCGACGGCACGCCTGTGACCCCGCGACCGAAACGTAAGCCTCCCACGCGTCGGAAGGCACCGACGGTGACCTCCGCTCAGGCCGGCGCACCGCCCCCCGAGGCCGCGCGTGTGGAGGAGGCGCCGCCGCGCGACACGACGACGACCGAGCCGGCCAAACCGCACGAACCGAAGGAGTCCGTTGCACCCGGTCCTAGCGAGGGAGGAGACGGACCCTCGGACGCGCCGGCCTCATGATCGAGCTACCTCCCCGTGCGTCGACCGGGATCCCCGGGCTCGACCGGATGCTCGGCGGGGGTCTCTGGCCTGGACGCCCGTATCTCGTCACCGGGGGAACCGGGAGCGGCAAGACCCTGCTCGGGCTCCGCTTCCTCCTCGAGGGGCTCCGCCTCGGGGAGGACGTGCTCCTCGTTGCGGTCGATGAGCCACCGAGCGAGATCGTCGAGAACGTGCGCGCGTTCGGCTGGGATCTCTCCACGATCCGGACCCTCGACGCGAATCCGGGCACACGGGCGTTCAAGCGTCTCGCCGACGTGCAGGAGATCCGGGCGCTCGGCGATGTCAAGTCGATGCGCGAGATCTCGCAGGAGTCTCGCAAATCGCAGGGCGAGGATGACATCTCGATCCAGTCGATCCACCTGAAGCTCCGCAACCAGATGGCCCACGCCTCCTTCTCGCGCGTCGTGGTCGATTCGATCTCGTCGATCCGGCGCTTCACGCTCAAGGCCTCGACAGACCCCCAGGCCGAGCGGACCGAGATCCAGTCGCTGCTCCGCTTCCTGAGCGAGCGCGAGGTCACAACGATCATCACAGCGACGCCGGGGAGCCCCACCACGCTGACCCCGGAGGAGGTGCTCACGCGCGGCGAGATCCTCCTGACGCGGAAGTGGATCGGGGACCGTTCCGTCCGGCAAGTGAAGATCCTCCGGATGCGAGGCTCGGCCCACGATCCCGAGCGCCGACCGTTCGCGATCACCCCGCAGGGCATCCTGATCGGATGACGGCTTCCGAACCCGCCAGGCCGGCCCGTTGGCTCCTCAAGGAGGAGCCGACGCACTATTCGTTCGGCGATCTCGAGCGCGACGGAACGGTCGAGTGGGAAGGCGTCCGGAACGCGCTTGCGGTCCGACACCTTCGCTCGTTCCGCAGCGGGGACCGGGCGTTCTTCTACGCGAGCGGGAGCGTGCGCGCGGTCGTGGGGATTGCGCAGGTCGCGTCCGACCCGCACCCCGCGACCGACGGAGGTTGGTCGGTGACCCTCGTCCCGACGAGGCGGCTCGCACGCCCGGTCACGCTGGCCGAGCTTCGCCCCGCTCCCGCGTTCGCGGGCTCGCCCCTCGTGAGGGTGAGTCGGCTCTCGGTCATGCCCATCCGGGCTCAGGAATGGGAGGCGGTCCTTCGCCTCGAGAGAATTCCGATCGGAGACGGCCCTTCCCTGGCCGCTACCCGAAGAGATCGGGGTCCCGTACGAGCAGACGACGCAGCTCGGATTCGTGGCGGCGCGCGGCGTAGACGGCGACCGGCCACGGAGCCCCTGGGTGGAGCATCCGGGCGAGCCAGTGGCCCCGCGAAGCGAAAGGGAAGGTAATCTTCCCGTCGACGACGACGCCGATCTCGAGACCGTCCTGCCGCTCCGCGTCGCGCTCGACAAGCCCGGAAAGGTCGAGCAATACCGAGCCGTCCACGGCGCCCAAGCGTTCTGCCACAGCGCGTTCCGCGGCGCGCCGCGCGGGGGGGCTGTCGCGCAGCCGCCGGAATCGTCGCAGTGCCGAGTGGGAGATCGACCGCCACGCGTGGACACGCCGGTAGAGGTGCCGCTCCCGGAGCGCCCGGGCCATCTCGGCCGGTCGTCCTCCCTCGCGCGCGAGCCGTGCGAACAGGTCCCCGTCCGCTCCCGCGAGGAGCTCGCGCGCGGTCCCAGGATAGCCCGGGAGCCGTTCGACGGCGGCCTGCGCCATCACCTCGGCGGCGCGGACGGTCTTGTGATAGTACACGGTCGAATACATCAGAGACCGACCGACGAGGAACCCCTCCACGGCGTGCCGTCCCTTCTCGGCGAACGCGATCCGCCCCGACGCGAGCTCGATCGTGTCGAGGAGGCGGATCGCATCGATCGCGCCGTGGGCGACGCCTGTGTAGTAGGCATCCCTTTGAAGGTAGTCGATCCGATCGGCGTCGATCGTCCCGTGGAGCATCGAGCGCAGGAGCGGGCGCTTCTCCCCGCGGCTGGGGGGATCGATGAGATCTGCGACGATCTTGGGGGAGAGCGAGTGCCGTTCGAGGATCGTCGGAATCTCGGAGGCTGCGACCTCAGCGGAGGCGAGGGGATCCGCCGACCCGAGGACGATCTGGCGCGACCGTTGCTCGTGGCTCACTCCGAGGGCCTCCTCCATCGGTCCGTCGAGCGTGTGCGAGAGGGGCGGGTGCCCCAGGTCGTGCAACAGGCCTCCGGCCATGACGAGTTGGGCCTCGGGTCGACCGAGAGAGAGCGCCTCCGCCATCGTGCGCGCGACCCAATAGGTGCCGAGCGAGTGCTCGAGCCGCGTGTGGTTCGCGCCCGGGAAGACGAGGTGCGCGAGACCGGTCTGTCGGATGCCCCACAACCGTTGGAACGCAGGATCGCCGATCAGCTCGAGCGGTGCTCCCTCGAAGGTCAGCACCCCGTGGACCGGATCGAAGATCGATTTTCGGGCCCGCGGGCCGGCCCTTCTCGGCACGCGTCGGGGAGCCTCCCCGCGGGATAAGACGGAGGCGGACCCCCGGGAAACCGCGAGGGAACACGAAACGCCGGCTCCGCCGTTCCGCTCCGACCCAAACCTATTTTCACGTCGGCCGGCTTCGTAGGGCTGCTCCGATGGCCGAATCGCAACCGTTCAGCCCGCCCGCTGACCCCGGGCTCGCCTCTCCCATCGACCAGGCGCGCCTCCTCTTCCGCGCCTCGGAGGAAGCCGAGGCCGCCCATGACCGGGATCGGTTCGTCGAGCAACTGAAGGCCTACCTCGCCTTCGTGGAGATGCGGCGCCCCGACCTTGCCGGGGCCGGGCCCGAGCTCGCCCACCAGCTTGACGTCACCTCGATGGCCTTCTACCGTCTGAGCCAGCCCGATCTCGCCGCCCGCGCGATCGACGTGGGCCTCGCCCTTGCTCCCCGGCAGGCCTCCCTCCTCCACCACAAGGCCCTCATCCTCCTCGCCGCGAACCGGGATCTCGAGAAGATCCTGCCTCTCCTCGAGGAGGCCGCCCGGCTCGATCCGAATGACAAGGGAGTTTGGGCGACGATGGGCGACGGCCTCAAGGTCCTCGGACGACCGGCCGATGCGGCGGAGGCGTACCTCCGGGCGCAGCAGCTCGACGCGACCTCGACCCAGTACGTCGAGAAGGCGCTCCGCCTTGCCCCGAATCATCCCGTCGCCCTCAGGCTCTGTCTCCAGCTCGCGCGGGCGCACGGTGGGAACCAGCAGGCGCTCGACGCCTGCGAGGCCCTCCTCACGGTATCCCCGAAGGACCCTGAGCTCCTCTTCTCGCGCGTCGAGCTTCGCGCCTCCCTCGGTCAGGTGGAGGCCGCGCTCGATGCGGTCGCACCGGCGCGAGCGGCGCGACAAGGCGATCCGCGGCTTGCCCTGATCGCGGGCCGGCTCCAGGTAGCGCTCGGGCACCCGAACGATGCCATCGCCGAGTTCCGGCTCGCCGCCGAGAGCCTCGACCGGTTCACGGTTCCCGAGCTCGCGGAGCTTGCCGACCTCATCGAGGGGACGGGAGAGGCTGCCGATCTCGCGATCCAGCTTCGACGGACCATCCTCGAGCGGGAGCCGCGCAACCTCGCGAACCTTCAATCGCTCCGCCAGCTCGCCCAACGGATCCGCCGGTTCGACGTCGGGATCTCGGCGTGCCAGAAGATCCTCGAGGTCTCCCCGGACAACCTGGAGGCGATGCGGGGCCTCGCCGAGTTCTTCCTCACCTCCGGACGCGTCGACGAGGGCTTCGAGGTGTATCGGGCCCTCGTGAAGGCTCACTCGCACGAGGTCGCGGAGATCCGCAAGGCTGTGGATGCCGCGAAGGCGGTAGGACGCAACGACCTCGTCCTCGAGTTCGCGCGCAACGTGGTC
>JAKIWU010000048.1 GCA_022749905.1 Thermoplasmata archaeon | reverse complement strand
GGGCCGGATGCACTTCGACGACCTCGAGGCCGAGGGGTGGTTCGCGGGGTTCCGAGCGTATGGCCAGTCCAAGCTCGCGCTCCTCCTCCTCACGTACGAATACGCACGTCGCCTCGAGGGCACCGGCGTGTCGGTGCACGCCGTCCACCCAGGGTTCGTCCGTACGCGCTTCGGACGGAACAATCCAGGGGCGTTCGGCCGGGGACTCGCCTTCGCAGAGACCCTCTTCGGGGTCGGGGCTGTACGGGGTGCCCGAGCGCCCCTGTTTGCGGCTACCGACGCGGGAGCTGGGCGGTCGACGGGTCAGTATTTCGTCGGTCGGCGGCCCGTGCGGTCTTCCGCCGCGTCCTACGACGCGGGGGCGGGGCGACGCCTGTGGGACATCTGCTCCCGGGTCACCGGGGTGGAACCCCTCGGGCCGGCGGCCTGAGCCGGGTCGAGAGAACAGGTTGGTCCGCTCCCCCGGAAGGAGGAGCGAACCTCGGGACGTGCGGAATCGACGAGGCGGGTGGTCACCTAGGGGTGCTTGGCCATCTGCATGACCTCACCTTCGGAGACCTTCTTGTGGTGGGTATGCTCCACGTGCCACTGCGTCAGCGCCACGAGCTCCTTGTGGTCCTTCGTCACAATCTCGAATCCGTCTTCGCAGGCGACCTTCAGGCTTCCACATCCCATGGTTCATTCACCCTGCCGCAGAGCGGCCCGCGACGAAGTCGAGCACTCAATATAACCCGTTCGAACCGATGCCCCCGAAGCATCGTCTCGGAGCATCTCGGGATCTTCGGCGATGGATTCCCTCCCCCTTCGCGCACACCTTCGGCGCGCGATCCTCCGGAAGCCGATGGGAGCTCGTCCCGCGCCGATCCGTGAATTCCGGCCCCGGTCAGTTTCTCGTCGCAAAGAACGGTTAAATATCGAACCCGGCCATCGTCGGCCCGAGGCCGAGATGCGCAAGTTCCTCACCGAGCTCCGGAACAAGACCGTGATGACCAACGACGGCCAGATCCTCGGGCTCATCGAGAACTTTGTCATCGACACGCAGAACGGCTCGATCGCGCACGTCCTCGTTACGCCGAACGAGGATGTGGAACAGCGGCTCTTCCAAACCGACGGCTCCGGACGGCTCGTGCTCCCATTCAAGAGCATGCGCGCGGTCAAGGACGTCGTCGTGATGGAACTTGGGAAGTAGCCCCGATTCCCCCGCCTTCGTCTCCATCGTCATCACCGTACGCAACGAGGCGCGGCACGTCGGCCGCCTCCTCGAAAGCCTCCTCGTCCAGGAACCCCCGTTCGAGATCGTTCTCGTCGACGCGTTCTCGCGCGACGGCACGTGGGAGCTCGTCGAAGCGTTCGGGAAGTCGCATCCGGACCTGCTGCGCGCGGTTCAGAAGTCCGGGTCGCGGGGGATCGGCCGGAACGTGGGCGTTGCGAAGGCCCGCGGGGCCGCGGTCGCGTTCATCGACGGGGATTGCGTCGCCGACTCCGGCTGGCTCCAGAAGATGCGCGAGGGGCTCGCCCAGCACGAGGTGATCGCCGGGCAGACGGTTCCCCTCGGCCAACCCCAGTACGGGCGCCTCGAGCGTGTCGAACTGTTCCGCAAGGAGAGCGATGTCACCTACCCGAGCTGCAACCTCGCCTACCGACGCGATCTCTTCCTCCGCCTGAACGGCTTCGATCCCCGGTTCATCACCGCGGAGGACATCGATCTCAATCTTCGGGCGGTCGACGCCGGCGCGACCATCCAGTACGAGCCGGGCGCGACGGTCTACCACGCGATGCGGTCGACGTTCGTGCGCTTCTTGTACCAGGCCTTCTGGAACGGGTACGGCCGAAAGCAACTCACCGAGAAGCACGGTCGCCTCTGGGGCGACTATCGGCTGCGACGGCTCATCTCGAACCAACGCAGCGTGATCGCGTGGGTCCGGATCGTCGCCGCGCTCGCGGGGTATGGCAGTCGCGTCGCCACCGGCGCGGGCGAGAGGCTCGACCGACCGGCGCCTACAACGCCGGAGCTCCGTGAGGCAGCGGCAAGCGCCCCGACAGGGGCGGCATGACCAACGGCCTCAGGGGGGAGTCTACGCGACCTTGAGGAGGTCGGCCACCTTGGCGACCTCGGCGAGGACCTTGGGCACGTCGGCCGTCTGATCGACGACCGCGACGAGGAGCGCCTTCTTCCCGCACCCGACGATGAGGGTCCGGGCGTCGGTCCCTTCGACAACGATCCGCTCCGGCGGAGCGCGATTGAGCTCGGTGTTCGCTGTCGCGGCGGCCCCTAGGATCGTCGCACACATGATGGCGAAGGTCTCGGTGTAGACGCCCGCCGGGACATCCGCGTAGAGCACGAGGCCATCGCGCGAGACGAGCGCGGTCGCGAGTCCGCTGATCCGGGCCTTGAGGTCCTTGATCACGGTGCCCACGTTCCCTGTTGCCATCATTTCCGGTTCTCCCTAGGCGTCCTCAATGCGGAACCGACACTCGGTCTCGCCAACGCTGGCGCATGCCTCTTCGGTACACTTGACGCGCGACCCCTTAAAGCGTTCGTAGAACTCGCGGAGGATGCCCCGGAGGCGGTGGCAGGTCGGGATATCGCTCGGGACGACCTCGATCGACCCCATCACGACCACCTCCCCGTCCGCGAACCGGATCCCTTCGATCCAGCCCCGTTCCTTTAGGATCTGGGCCGCTCGCTCGTGGTAGTGGGCTCGGTCCTTGAGCGCCTCCTCGGCCATGTCGGATCCGATGACGGATCCTTCCTTGAAGAACAGACCGTGGCAGGCGTGGGACATGACGCCCTCGTAGAGCTCCTTGATCTTGCGGAGCTCGCCCTGGTTCAGTTTGACGTAGCGCATCGCCTAGGCTTCGGACCGTCGGTCGGGATATAATAGCTCACGCTGACGTGAAGCGGTCGTCGTCACGGCGGTGGGGCCGAGGCAGGAGGACCCTCCCCGTCCCCCGTGCTATCGCGGAGCGCGGAATCGAGCTCCGCGAGCGAGGAGATACGCGCACCCTGGACCGCAGGATCCCGACCTTCCCGGTCGAGCCAGACGGCCCGTAGGCCTGCCCTGGCCGCCGCCCGCGCATCACTCCAGTAGAGGTCCCCGACCATCAGGACCTCGGAGTACGGGACCCCGAGCGCTTCGGCTCCCTGCCGGAAGGCGCGGCGGTCTGGAGGCGGGGGGTCGCCCGGCTTCCGAGCACTCAGCTGGTCCGGACTGATGCCTGCCCGCTTCAGAAGCCCCCGGGCGGCCTCATCCGGGATTGGGGTCAGCACCCGAAACGGGAGGGAGCGCTCCTCGAGCAACCGGAGGGCCGGCCCTACGTCCGGGAAAGGTTCAATCGGTCCGCTCGCTTTGAGGAAGCGGTCGACGACCGCCTCCACCTCCTCCTCCGGGAGGGTGCGATCCGCGATGGCCCGGAGCGTCGCAGCGACGTGGTTCCGGTACTCTTCGGCATCGGTGGCGGGTTCCGACCCCACCAGGCCTTTCCACCGTCGCCGGTCCCAAGCGTGTCGCTCCCGGCGGATCGCGGCTTGCGCATGCCGTTCGGAGAGGACCGGTCCGTTCGGCCGCCACGCCCATTGCCAGCGCTGCACGGTTCCGAGCGGCACGAGCGTCTCGTCGAGATCGAACAGGACCGCGCGCACCTCGATCGCGCGGCCCTCGGGGGCCGCCACGCTAGCCTCGCCCGGCCTTCTGGAGCTCGAGGAGATCTTCCGTCGAGACCTTCTCGCCCTTCTTCAGGCGCGCGAGGAAGTCCTCTTCCTTCGGGGGCTCCGAGGGCTCCCAGCTGACAGGCGGGCGGTTCCCGCGCGCGACGTAGAGGAGCTTCTCGATGTCCCGCACCTCCTCGATCGACGTGATGTGGGAGCGGTGGGCGTCGTCCGCCGCTGCCTTGACCTCGATGAGCCGAGCCTGGACCTCGTCGGCGCGCCGCCGAAGTTCGTCGACGCCCTCGTAGAGCCCGACCATCGCCTCGTGCTCGCGCTGCGCCTCTTCGGCGAGCTGCCCCACGGCGGCGTGGTGCTTCTCCGCCTCGACCTTCGCTTCGTTCATGGCGGTGATCGCGCGCTCGATCTCAGGGTCTTGGCGGAGCTCGGCATCTTCAGCGCGGATCGCGGCCTCGAGCCGCTTCATCTCCTCCATGAGCCGCTTCTCCTGGTCGCCCGTGAGCGCCGACGTCATGTGCCGGAACTCGAGTTCCTTCAGTTCCTTCCGCATGCGCCAGACCGGGACGGCGCCCGCGCGCGGCACGCGGCTCCGCTTGAGCTCGGAGGCGCGGTCGGTGGTCTCCTGGAGCTTGCGGTTCCACTCCTCGCGGAGGCGCTTGGCCTCCCGGACGGCCTCGTTGAGCTCGTCGCGGTGCCGACGGTGATCCTGCGCCTCCGCGCTCTTGTCGCGGAGCTCGTCGACGATGCGCGCCCTCTCCTCCGCGGTCGCGCGGGAATCGAAGTTCAGCTTGTCGCGTTTCGCTCGGAACTCGTCCGCTCGGGCGTTGGACTCCGCCCGTTTGCGTTCAAGGTCCTCGGAAGCGTCGCTCAAGCGCGGACCACCCGCCGAGTTCGTCACGGCCGGGGGACGATTCGACGAGAGGTTCGGATATAACAGCTTCTCGGGCGCGTAAGGTCGAGAGGGGCGGGCGGGCGCGCCGGTCGGGGTTCGCGACCCGGCTCGCGCTCGGCCCGCGAGGGGGACCGTGAAGCCCCGGCTCTATCGGTGCTTCCTCTCCCGCGTCATACTAATATCAGACCCGTAGGATGAAACGCGCTGTGGAAGAGGTTGGCCTCATCTTCGGCGACGTTGGCCTCGGCCAATTCCAGATCAGTCTCTCCCACGCCGTCGAGCGCGGCGACTACCTCACCATCAACGACGAGGCGCAGGGCCGCGTCCTCTGCCAGCTCGATGACCTTAGGAGAACGAGCGACCTCAACCTCGAGCGCGCCGATGAGATCGGCCGGGGCGACGTCTCGACCCCGATCCACGAACGCCTCCTGGGCTCGGTGCGAGTGATCGGATACCGCGATGGCCAGGGCCTCGTGAAGATCCCCACGATCCCGTTCCGCCCCGGTTCGAAGGTCTATCGGGCGGAGGAGCCCCTCATCGCCGAGGTGCTCGGACTGAAGCACCGGGGGAACGCGGGAGCCTACGTCGGCCTCCTCCGGAACCACCGGCTCCGGATCGAGCTCGACATCAACCAGCTCGTGCAGCGGCACGTCTCCGTCCTCGCGAAGACCGGCGGCGGGAAGAGCTACCTGCTGGGCGTCCTCATCGAGGAGCTCCTGCGGCACAAGGTCACGTGCGTCATCATCGACCCGCACGGCGAGTACGGCTCGATCCGCTATCCTGCCGAGAAGAACGGCGCGAGCCCGAAGTTCGCCGTCGAGGCGCAAGGGTTCGCCCGCCAGGTCCAGGAGTTCTCCCCCGACGTCTCGCTCAATCCGTCGGCGAAGCCGCTCACCTTCTCCCTGCGCCACATCGATCCGCGGGATCTTCTCGTCTTCATGGGCCTCACGAACATCAAGAGCTTCCTCGCGCCCCTCAAGGATCTCGTCGAGGCGGTCGCGGCGACGACGCCGGAGTACACCGTGAAGGACCTCGTGCGCGCGGCCGAGCGCGGCGAAGGCGCGGTCGCCGAGACGCTCCACGAGCGCCTCGAATACCTCGAGCAGACGAAGATCCTCGGCCCGAAGGGGACGAGCCTGAACGAGCTCGTGGTGAAGGGGATGGCGACGCTGATCAACCTGCGCGGGGTCGCGCCCGATGTTCAGGAGCTCGTCGTCGCGCGGATCGCGCTCACGCTCTTCGATAACCGGAAGAAGGGGAAGATCCCGCCCCTCTTCCTCGTCCTCGAGGAGGCGCACAACTTCGCGCCCCAACAGGGCTCGGTGACGAGCTCGCGGATCCTGAAGAACATCGCGAGCGAGGGTCGGAAGTTCGGGCTCGGGCTCTGCGTCGTCACGCAACGAGCGGCGCGGATCGACAAGTCCGTCCTTTCGCAGTGCAACACCCAGCTCATCCTGCAGGTGACGAACCCGCTCGATCTGAAGGCGATCGCGCAATCGATCGAGGGCCTCACCGATGGGATGACCGACATGATCCAGTCCCTGCCGGTCGGCGTCGCGCTCGTCACCGGGGGCGGCTATCATACGCCGCTCTTCTGCGAGGTCCGGCCGCGGGCGAGTCGCCACGGGGGCGAGTCGGTCCGTGTCGTCGAGAACTGACGGCGCCCCGCCGCGCGCCGCCTAGCGGGGGCGGTCCTCGAGGTACCGGCTCACGAGCCGGACGCCGAACGCGGTCGCGCCGACCGGCTGGTACGACGGTTGATACCGGCGGGTCGAGCCGTTCGTCCAGGCCGGACCGGCGATGTCGAGATGGGCCCATGGCGTCGTGCGCCCCACGAAGGTTTCGAGGAAGGCCGATGCGGTGAGGGCTCCCGCGGGAGGGATCTCGGTCGAGTTGCGGACATCCGCGATATCGCTCTTCACGAGTTCGCGGTGGAACTCGGTCAGCGGGAGGCGCCAGATCGGCTCTCCGGTGCGAGCGGACGCAGCGAGAAGTCCTTTCGCAAGGGCGTCGTTCGTGGAGATGAGCCCCGCGGTGTCGTCGCCGAGCGCGGTCACGCAGGCTCCCGTGAGCGTCGCGAGGTCGATGACCGTATCCGGCTTGTACCGGTCCACGACGTAGCCGAGCGCGTCCGCGAGCACCACGCGCCCCTCGGCATCGGTGTTCAGGATCTCGATCGTCTTCCCACTGTAGGTCGTGACGACGTCGCCCGGGCGATACGCGCTCCCTCCTGGGAGGTTCTCGGCGCACGCGAGGACCCCGACGACCCGCGGGCGCACCCTCAACATCGCGGCGGCGCGCAGGATCCCGAGGACCGCGCAGGCCCCGGACTTGTCGAACTTCATGTCGGCGAGGTGGAGCGCGGGCTTGATCGAGATCCCCCCCGAATCGAAGGTGATCCCCTTGCCGACGACCGCAACGGTCGAGGGCGCCTTCCCTCTCCCCGCGTACTCCACGATCACGAGGCGGGGAGGGTGCACGGAGCCCCCTCCAACGCCGAGGATCCCGCCGCAGTGGAGCTCGGCGAGCTTCCGCTCGTCGAGGACGGTGACCTTGAGGCCAAGCTCGCGCCCGAGCTTGCGCGCTCCCTCGGCGAGGTGCTCGGGCGTCGCGGTGTCCGCGGGAAGGTTCGCGATCTCGCGGGTCCAGTTGACCGCGTCGACGAAAGTGCGGGCATGCTCGATCGCCGATCGGAGCTTCGAACTCGCAGCCCGGCCCGGATGGATCGTCACGGTCTCGATCTCGCTCTCCCGAGCCGACCGGTACCGCCGGAACTCGTAGACCCCGAGGCCCGCCCCTTCCGAGAGCGCGGCCACCGCGTCCTCGGGCCGAACGCCGGGAGCGAGGAAGGAAGGGAGATCGAACGCGAGGCTCGACGCGCCTCGACCCTTCAGGGCGCGGACGGCCTCGGCCGCGGCACGGCGCAGCGTCTCGACCTCGATCGCCGCACGCGCGCCGAGTCCCACGAGGAGGACCCGCCGATGCCCATCGGCTCGGTGGAAGAGGGTCGTCTCCTTGCGCTTCCCCTTGAGCTCCCCGCGCTTCCAGGCGCTCCCGAGCACGCCCGAAAGTGCGCGGTCGGCGTCGGTGAGCGTTCTCGGAAGGTTGGGGGACGACTCGGTCCGTTCCGGGACGCCGAAGGCGATGACGTCGGCGTCCGAAGCGAGCGCGGCGCGCCGCTCGAGGGCGAACCGCATCGGGGGGCGGACTACAGCTGGGGCCTTATCCTCTGCCGGTCGATCCGGAAGCCCGCCGGGGCGAGGCAGAGAAGGTTCTTCGAGATCCCCGCGACATCGCCGCCCACGTCCTTGGCGACGTCCTTCAGGTCGAGGCTCATCCGTCGGACAGCGTTCGCGTCGTTCGCGATCGAGGTGTAGTCGATCATGACGAGGTCGCCCTGGTAGGCGAGCTTCGAGATCGCGTGAACGTCATCGAACCGGAGGATCTCCGCGAGCCGGACCGCCTTCGCGCCGGCGAGCGTCTCTTCCTGCTCGAAGCCCATCGCGCCGAGGTCGAGGAAGGTGCCCTCCTCGAGGTTCTCCGATCCGTGATGGCGGCGCAACAGGCTGTTTTTCCTCAGCATGGACGTCCGACGCAGTGCGTCACTGATTCCGAGTCGTGACGCTTCTTAAGACTACCGTTCGACGCGCGGCTGACTTCGCCCCGCTCGACGAACCGAACCGTCCGAACGGCTCGGACCGTGGTCCGGCCGAACCATCGGCACACGCGCGCAGAACGTCACGCGGTAGACGTCCTTGCCGTTCTTCCGCCCCCAGAGCGTCGCCGACTCGACGAGGCGCGCTCCGAGCGCGCGTTTCAAGACCCGTGCGATCGAGCGCGCCGACAGGACGTCGGTGAGGTAGAGGTCGATCCCCTCGGGGAGGTCCTCGGTCCAGGAGATGGCGCTCTTCCAGGGGGCTCGGATCTCGTGGAGGACCGATGCCCAGCTCTGTTGCAGCCGTTCGCGCCGCGCCGGCGCCTTCTCGCGAGGGGCGTCGTCGCCCCCCCGAAGCTGGATCGTCGCTGCGTAGAAGTGCCCGGCGCGGCGGCTGCACGTCGGACAGGTGCGGTGCTCGATCTTCACGGTGAGCCGGACCGGTTCGGTCCGTTCCATGCCGCGGAAGCGGAGGTGGACGACGCCGTCGACCTCGCGCATGAGGGGGTGGACGCTCGCGTCGGTCCAGTCGACCGTACGGATCGATGCCTCCGGATGCGCGAGGAGCAGCGGAAGGAGGTCGGCCGCGCCGGGGAGCAGGGGTCGGCCC
>JAKIWU010000047.1 GCA_022749905.1 Thermoplasmata archaeon | reverse complement strand
GGTCGATTGACGTTGAGGTGCACTCGACTCCCAGACAAACCGAACAGCGCGAAAAGCGGAGTGAGTGACAAGATGGAGAAGACCCTGACGAAAGTGCGAGACCTAACGCCGAGCTCGAAGCAAGTGAACGTTCACGCGAAGGTCATCAACGTGGGCGAGGCGAAGGAGGTCATGGGAAAGTTCGGCGACCCGAGGAAGGTCGCGGAAGCGGTCATCGGCGACGACACGGCGACGATCACGCTTTCCCTGTGGAACGAACAGATCGGCTCGATCGCGAAGGACGACGTCATCCTGATCGACAACGGGTACGTCTCCCTCGTACGAGGGCACATGCGGCTCAACGTCGGCCGGTACGGAACCCTGACGAAGTCGACCGACCCGATCGGGGAGGTCAACCAGACCCTTGACATGAGCCAGCAGGAGTTCGAGTCCGAGCGCCGGTCCTTCGGCGGCGGCTACCGCGACCGCGGTGGCGGCGGCGGAGGCGGCGGGGGCTACGGCGGCGGGCGGAGCTATGGTGGCGGCGGCGGTGGCGGTGGCGGCAGTGGGGGCGGTGGCGGCGGTGGCCGCGATCGTTCCGACAGCTACAAGCGCTACTAGTCGGACGTCGCGACCCCTCGGGGCGGCTTCAGCCGCCCCAACCCCTTCCAAACCCCTTTCTCCCTTTCTTTCTCGCGTTGAGAACGATCCGGGCAGGCCCCCTCTCCATCTCTATTAGTACTCCGTCCGCCGTCGCCGGGTCCGATGGCCGATCCCGAGGAGCGAGAGCTCACGCTCTACGTCCAGAGCCAGAAAGTCGTCGCGAACTTCTACCGGCCGGGGCCCTCCAGCGCCGCGGGCGTCGCGCCCGAGTCCGGGCTACCCACGGGGCCGGGCCTGACCGCCCGCTCCGACCCCGAGGCCGGGATGCTCGCCGGAGAGGAGTTCTTCCTCTCCGACGACCAGGCGCGCTGCGTCGCGCTCGCCGAGGAGCTCGCGGAGAAGCGCGGGTACAAGGTCAAGGTCGTCGACGTGGCTCGGGTGGGCCGGATCGAGCGTCTCATCACAGAGCGTCTCCGGGGGGTGGACAAGTTCCCCGTTCTCATCGGTGCTGGGTCGAGTCGGCTCGTCGGCCCCGAGGCGTTCACCGAGGAGCACCTTTCCGAGATGATGCCGGCCGAGATGCGTGGTACTCGGGCCTTCACGTACCTCAAGGTACGGGGTAGCGATCTCGAGAGGATCCGGGGGCTCCTCCTCAGCTTCCCCCAGGTCCGGGAGCTCCATCTCCTTACCGGCGACTGGGACGTCTTCCTGGTCCTCGAGTTCACCGGGGGCGCGAACAAGAAGCGCGAGGTGTTCGATTTCGTCTCCCAGCGGATCCGCGAGATCCCCGAGGTGCTCGACACGAGCACCCTCATCCCCGAGTACTCGACCTCGAAGTTCCCGTTCTAGTTCGCGCGGGCGGGGTCCGCGGCCTTCGACCGCGGGGTCGGGCCGGTGCGCGGGGTTGCCGGGAAGGGAACGCCTCGTGCGGTCGGCGGACCTGTCCGGCCGCGGCCCGGCTCGGGGGTCCCGTAGAGGGCCGTGACCGTGAGAGGATGGGCCTGGAGCCAGGCGTTCCCCTCCACGTACGCCTGGAAGGTCTCGATGCTCGTGAAGATCGGGATGCCGAGCTCCACGGCTCGACGCCGGAGCACGTACTCGTCCTCGAGCATCCGCTCGAGCTTCTCCTGCGTGAGCGAGGACGGGACGTTGAGGATTAGGTCGATGTCCCCGCCGTCGAGCGCCTCGAGGACGTTCGGGTGGCGATCGGGCTCGCTCACCTTGTGCAGGACACGGACGCCGCGCAGTCCGAGGGCTGAGAGGTAGGCGGCCGTGTCCTCGGTCGCCGAAAGCGAGAAGCCGAGGCTTGCGAGTTGGCGGGCCGAGGGGAGCATCTGGGCCTTGTACTCGCTCCCGCCGACGGAGAGGAAGGCGGTCTTCCCGGGTGCGACGAGCGGGATCCCCGTCGCGACGAGCGCCTTGACGAACGCGTCCTGGAACGTCGGTCCGAAGCAGGCCACCTCGCCCGTCGACTGCATCTCGACTCCGAGGAGCGGGTCCGATCCGGCGAGCTGGAGGAAGGAGAACTGCGGCACTTTCACGCCCCAGCGTCCCGGGGGGAGCGGGGCGATCCCGCTCTGGCTCAACGGCCGCCCGAGGATCGCGCGTGCGGCCTCTCGCAGGAGGGGGACGCCCGTCGCCTTCGTCAGGAACGGGAGGGACCGACTCGCCCGCAGGTTGAGCTCGATGATCTGGAACGCGCGGTCCTTCACGAGGAATTGGACGTTGAACGGCCCACGGATCGTGAGGGCCCGCGCGAGCCGTCCGGCGGCCTCGACGAGGGTCGATTGAACCTCTGCGCTCGTGCGGCGCGGAGGCAGGCAGAAGATCGCGTCGCCCGAATGGATCCCCGCGCGCTCGACGTGCTCGAGGATCCCCCCCACGAGCGTGTGCGTCCCGTCGGAGATCGCGTCGAGCTCGACCTCGTCCGCGCCCTCGATGAACTTCGAGATGACCACCGGGTGCTCGGGCGAGAGGCGGGCGGCTTCCGACAAGAACCGCGCGAGGTCGTGCCGCCCGTAGATGACCCGCATCGCCTGCCCGGAGAGCACGTAGGAGGGGCGGACCAGGACCGGGTAGCCCACCTCATCGGCGAACTCGGCGGCAGCTGCGGGCGTCGTGAACGCCCTCCAGGCAGGCTGCGGGATCGCGAGGCTCTCGAGGAGACGTCCGAACCGGGCGCGGTCCTCGGCGGCGTCGATCGAGCTCGCGGACGTCCCGAGGACCGGGATCCCACACGCGTCGAGGAGGGGCGTGAGATTCTGCGCGAGCTGGCTCCCGACGCACGTGACGACGCCTCGGAAGTGGTCGAACTCGAACAGATCGCGGATCCGCTCGAGCGTGATCTCCTCGAAGTAAAGGCGATCGGACCGGTCGTAGTCGGTCGACACGGTCTCGGGGTTCGAGTTGACGAGCGCGACCGACGGGATCCCTTCCGCCTTCAATCCCTCGACGAGGTTCATCGTCGACCAGTCGAACTCTACCGAGGAGCCGATCCGGTAGGGCCCGGCGCCGAGGACGAGGATGCTCCCGTCCGGTGAGGGAACAACATCGTCGGCGTCGGCGCGGTAGGTGACGTAGAGGTAATTGGTGCGACTCGGCCACTCGCCCGCGAGCGTGTCGATCATCCGGATCCTGGGACGGATCCCTTCCGCGAGGCGTCGGCGTCGCACTTCCTCCTCGTCCAAGTGGGTTGCGCGAGCGATGGCCCGATCCGAGAAGCCGAGCTCCTTCGCCTGTCGGAGGTCGGCGGGACTCATGGACCCCCGCGCAAGGCGGAGGCGCGCGTCGACGGTCTCGACCTCGGAGAGCGATTCGACGAACCACGGGTCAATCCATGCCGTTTTCGCGATCGCGTCGACGGTGATGCCCGCACGCAGGCCCTCGAGCACGCGTTCGAGGATCTCGGGGCCGGGGGTCCCGAGGTCGCGGAGGATCTCGGCCGGGTCGCGGGTCGTGACCGGGGCGACGAGGTCGGCCCGGGGGTCGACCATCCGTACGGCCTTGAGAAGCGCCTCGGGGAAGGACGCGCCAATCCCCATCACCTCCCCGACCGACTTCATCGACGGGCCAAGGCGCCGGTCCGCACGAGAGAACTTGTCGAGGTCCCAGCGCGGAAGTTTGACGACCACGTAATCGAGGGCGGGTTCGAAGCAGGCGGTGGTGACGCCCGTCACGCGGTTCTTGAGCTCAGTGAGCGTGTAGCCGAGCGCGAGCTTCGTGGCGACATGGGCGAGGGGATAGCCCGTCGCCTTGCTCGCCAGGGCGCTCGACCGGGAGAGGCGGGCGTTGATCTCGATCGCGAAGTACTCGTGGCTGTCAGGGTCGAGGGCGAACTGGATGTTGCACTCCCCGATGATCCCGCACGCCTCGACGGCCCGGAGCGCCGCCTGGCGGAGCATCTGGTACTCGTGGTCGGTGAGCGTTTGCGAGGGCGCGATGACGACGTTGTCCCCGGTGTGGACGCGCATCCCGAGGACGTTCTCCATGTTGCAGACGGTGAGCGCGTTCCCGAGGCGGTCGCGGACGACCTCGTACTCGATCTGCTTGAACGATCCGACGTACCGTTCGAGGAGGATCTGTCCGACGGGGGAGACCCGGAGCCCGCGGCCGGCGACGTCATCGAGTTCCTTCTCGTCCCGCGCGACCCCGCCGCCCTTCCCGCCCAGCGTGAAGGCGACCCGGATCATGACGGGGAAGCCGAGCGTGCGAGCCGCGACGTGCGCTTCGTCGAGCGAATAGACCGCGTGGCTCGGAAGGGTCGGCACATTCGCCGACGCCATGAGCTCGACGAACTGCGCCCGGTCCTCCGTCGCCCGGATCCCGGCGAGCGGGGTCCCAAGGACCTCGACGTGGTGGCGCTCGAACGCTCCGCGATCTGCGAGGGCGATGCCGCAGTTGAGGGCGGTCTGGCCTCCGAAGGAAAGGAGGATGGCGTCCGGTTTCTCCGCCTCGAGGATCGGCTCGACGAACTCCGGGGTCAGCGGCTGGAAATAGACGCGCCCGAGCTTCGGCAGGTCGGTCTGCAGCGTCGCGATGTTCGGGTTGACGACGATGGCGTAGATCCCCTCCTCCTCGAGCGCCTTCAGGCATTGGCTCCCGGAGTAGTCGAACTCCCCCGCTTCCCCGATCTTGAGAGCACCCGAACCAAGGACGATCACCTTCCGGAACACCCGCGCGCTCACGGCGGTGCCCCCTTGCGGACCATGGCGTCGAACTGGTCGAAGGCGAATCCGGCCTCCTGAGGGCCGGGGTGCCCCTCGGGATGTCCCTGCAGGGCGAGCAGCCTCCCGCTCCCGTCCTTGAACCCCTCGAGCGTGCCGTCGTCGGGGTTCGTGCCCCACAGTTCGAGGCCCGTTCCCTTGAGGGACGAGGGATCCACGGCGTAGCCGTGGTTCTCGCTCACGATGATCGCGCGCCCGTCCGGGAAGCAGACGGTCTTGTTCTGGCCCCGGTGTCCGAACTTGAGCTTGAACGTGGTGGCACCGTGCGCGAGCGCGAGCAGTTGGTGTCCGAGGCAGATCCCGAGGGTCGGAAGGCCCCGAGCTCCCGTTTGGCGGAGTTCTTCGACGGTCCCCTCGAGCTGCTCGGGGTCGCCGGGACCGTTCCCGATGAGGAGCCCTGAGATCCTCCGCCCGTCCCATCGTTCGGGAACCGCGTGGTCGTAGGGAAGTCGGAGCACCGCGAGCCGGCGTTGCAGGAGGGCGCGGATGATGCTCGTCTTCACGCCGCAGTCGAGCAGCGCGACGAGGGGTGCCCCCGGTAGGTCGTAGAGCGTGGGCGTTCCGATCGCCACCTCGGGCACAAGGGCTTCCTCCGGATAGACGGGCGCGCGCCGGAGCCGACCAAGGAGCTCCTCATTGTCGGGACGACGATCGATCGGACCGACGTCGACGATCCCCCGCAAGACCCCCCGCGAGCGCAGGTGTTCGGTCAGGCGGCGCGTGTCGATCCCCGCGATGCACGGGATCCCCTCGTCAGCGAGCCATCGATCGAGGCTCCTCGCGCTCTGCCAGTGGTTGGGGCGCGTGACATCCCGCGCGACCATGGCGCGGACCTGGATCCCGGTCGATTCGATGAACTCGGGAAGCCCGAATCCGTCCCGGGCCGTCGTCGAGGGAACGCCGTAGTTCCCGAGGAGTGGATAGGTGAACGTCAGGATTTGTCCCCGGTACGACGGGTCGGTGAGCGACTCGGGATAGCCCACCATCCCGGTCGTGAACACGACCTCGCCGACCTTCGAACCCTCGGCGCCGAAGCCCCGGCCGTCGAAGCGGGTTCCATCTTCCAGGAAAAGCGTCGCCCCGTACTCCGACGGTGCGCGGTCGTGCGACAAGGCTGAGCGTGAACCCAAAGTTTGGGAGGATGGGGTACGGGCTTAACGGTTGCGTCTGCAAACCGACGGACGGGCACCGTTGGCCCCGATCGGAGCGTTCCTCGGCAGATTCCAACCCCAGCAGAATCGTCATCTCTCGTCGGTCGTGCGGACCCCTATGCCCGGGTTCCCCCGGCTCCTGCCCTCCTACGACATGATCGTCGTCGGGGGCGGTCACGCCGGCCTTCAGGCAGGGCTGAAGGCAGCGCGCCTCAACCACACGGCCTGCATCCTCGATCGCGGACCGAAGTACTCGCGCTCGTACTACGCCCCCACGATGGACAACATCCCCGGATTCCCCGACGGGATCTCCGGCCACAAGCTCCTCGACCTCCAGATCGCCCAGGTCCGCTCGGTCGAGGAGAAGGTCGGCTACTTCACTCCGGCCCGGGCCACGACGGCGGCCGCGGAGCCCGCCGGCGGGTACCGTGTCGAGTTCGAGTGGCTTGGACAGCGGCGATCGGTTCTCGGACGTACGCTCCTCCTCGCCATGGGCGTCGTCGATAGGATCCCGATCGTGGGGGGCTCGATCGAGACGATCTTCCCGTGGGCGAACTTCGGCATCGTGGACTTCTGCATCTTCTGTGACGGCCATACCTTCCGAGGGAAGACGACCGCCGTGATCGGGAGCGGCCGGTACGCCGTCGAGACCGCGCTGGACCTTCGGCACTTTGAACCCGCCTCGATCGAGCTCCTGACGCATGGTGCGCCCCTCCTCGCGGACGAACCCGAGCCCGAGCGTGCGACGCTGCGCGGCAAGCTCGAAGCCGCGGGGATCCCCGTGCACGATCCCGAGATCGTCGGGTTCGACGGGATCCGCGAGAAGCGACTCGGGATTCGCTTCGCCGACGGCTCGGTTCGAACGTACGACAAGGGGTTCTCCGCGCTCCCCTGGTACGACCTTCACGGGGAGATCCCCGCGTCGCTCGGCGCGTCGTTCGACCGCGATGGCTACGTCGTCACCGACGAGGACGGGCGGGTCCTCGACGCAGGGGGTCGCGCGATACCAGGGTTCTACTGTGCGGGCGACCAGCGGAACGGATGGAACCAGATCCCTGAGGCCTGGGCCACCGCAGAGCGCGCGGTGATCCACGCCTACTCGTACTACCTCTAGCGAGCGACGGCACTTCGCGGGGCCGCGCGGACGCCGATCACGCTTCCGAGCTTCGCGAGATCCGGCGTGACGGTGATTGCGCCCGCCGCCGTCAGCCGGTCGGCGAGGTCGGCTTCGGTCGATCCTTCGGGGAGAATGCCGACGAACTTCACCCGGGCGCGGACCGCGCACTCCGCATCCATCGGGTGATCGCCGACGAACAGCGCTCGATCCGTCGTGACGCCCATCTCCTTCAGAAGGAAGAGCAGCGATTCGGGGGACGGCTTCGCCGGCCCGGGCGAGCTGCGCGTTCGCATGCTCGGAAAGTAGGAGCGCAAGTGCGTCCGATCCAGCGCAGCCCGGCAGAACCGTTCGGAACTTCGCGTGAGGATTCCGAGACGGTACCCCTTCTCGGTCAGTGCCGTGAGCAGGGATTCGGCGCCCTTGCGAGCGGTCGTCCGAGACAGGGCTTCGAGCTCGATCGCGTCGATCGCGTCATTCACCTCTCCCTCGAAGCGGAAGCGGTCTCCCTCCGAGATCCCCTCATGGGCGAGCTCGGTGACCGCCGCTTCGAGGATCTTCGGGATCGGTTCGCGGGTCGTCAGGTGTCCCGGGGTAACGCCGTGGCGCTCCGCGATGCGAACGACCTCGCGTCGCATTCTCAGGAAGTCGTGGGCGCTGTTGAGGAGCGTGCCGTCGAGATCGAAGACCACCCCAAGGAGGGGACCGAGGTACAACGGGCCGGCGTCTTCAAGCGGCATCCGACCCCCGGCGGGAGGAGGCGGGGTGCGGTTCCTAAGCGTTTGGGTCGACGGGAACAGGACGGGGCGATCGACGGGCACGGTGCGCCGCGCCGGGCCACACTCGGTGGCGCGCCTCCCCGAATTCGAGCACCTTATGCGTCCATGGAATCCCTGGCTTGTCCAGCGGAGAAACGCCCGTGGCCACGTATGTCGTGCTCCTCCGAGCAGTCAACGTCGGCGGGCACGCGCCGATCGCGATGGCCCCGCTGCGAGGGTGGCTCGAGGCTATCGGATTCGAGGATGTCCGAACCTACCTGCAGTCCGGCAATCTCGTGTTCTCGAGCCGAGATGGTCCGGGGAAGGGACTCGAGGAACGGCTTGAGCGGCTGGCCGAACAGCACCTCCACCTGCGCACCGAGTTTTTCCTCCGGACCGTCACGGAGTGGGCGAAGCTCGTCGCGAGGAACCCATTCCCGACGGTCGCCCGACGCGACCCGGCGCACCTCGTAATGGTCGTGCTCAAGGAAGCACCGAAGCCAGAGAGGGTCCGAGACCTTCAGGCAAATCATGGGGGACCGGAAGAACTTCGTCCGGGCGTGAGGCACCTGTACGTGACCTACCCGGACGGCATCGGCCGGTCCCGGCTGACCCTCGGCCGCATCGAAACGGCCCTTGGCGTCCGCGGGACCGCTCGGAACTGGAACACCGTTCGAGCGCTGGCCGCGATGACACGTTGACATCCATCCCGTCGGGCCCTAAGGTCGCACCCCTCGCTCCCCGAGACTCCCGTGGCTGCGCGAGGACTGCCGCTCGGTCTGACTACCCCGCCTGTTAGGGACAGATTAATCCGTGTGGTGGTTCGCGCCCGCGCGGATCCATGAGGAAAGGACCGATCATCCTTGCGGCGATCCTCTTCGCCCTCCTGCTCATCGCGCCGACGCAGCTCCGGGCCGAATCCGCCGCGACTGGATCGGGGGGGAACCCGCCGCTTCTTTCGTGGACCAACCTCTCGCGGGTTCCTGCGCCGCCCGCCGCGGCCGGGACCATGATGGTCTTCGCCCCGAGCGTCGACCGGCTCGTCCTGTTCGGCGGTTGGAACGGGAGCTCGCTCAACGGAACGTGGGAACTCGATCCCTCGACCGGAGGCTGGACGCACCTCCATCCACCTCGCTCGCCGCCCCCCCGATCGGATGGCTCGTTGGCCTACGATTCCGTCAATCAGCGTGCCTACTTGTTCGGCGGAGCCATCGAGGCTGCCAACGGTTCCTATGCCAGGCTCG